>NZ_JBHXJG010000053.1:0-34064 GCF_042723425.1 Streptomyces sp. NPDC058375
GGGCGCGCGCCGGGCTCATGGGGTGGTGCGGCGGGTGCGTTACCCGGTCGTGGCGCCCAGCGCCGTCTCGCCGGGAGTCGTGCCCGTACCGCCGTCCTCGCCGCCGGCCCCACCGTCGTCGCCGGCTCCGCCCGGGGTGCCGGGGTCGGTGGCCGGGTCGCTGGGCTCGCCCGTCGGCTCGCCGCTGCCACCCTCGTTGGTGCTGCCGTCCGACGTGCCGCCGTCCGTGCCGCTCGGCGTCGGGGACGGGCTGAACGTCGGCTCGCTCGGGGTCGGGTCCGGGGTCCACGGCGGCGGGTTCGGCTCGGTCTGGCCGCCGGTCGTGGTGTCCGGCTCCTCCGGCTCCTCGCTCTCCTCCTCGGACGGCTCCTCCGAGGGCTCCTCCTCGGACTGGCTGACCGAGGTGGACGGCGTGACCGGGTCCTTCTTGTCGCCGCCGCCACCCTGGGCCGCGTTGAGGGCGAAGGCGACGCCCGCGCCGATCGCGATCAGGGCCAGCAGGACGAAGAGCCACATCTTGCCGCGCCCGCCGGGACGCCCCTGCCCTCCGTCGTAACCCCCGTCGTCCGGGTTGTACGGGGGCAGGATCGGGCCCTGCGAGGTGTCCCCGTGCATCGGGTGGCCCGCGCCCATCACCTGGGTGGAGCCGGCCATACCGTGCGGCGGGGTCTGGCCGCCCTCGTGCAGCGCGACCGGGCCGGTGTTCCAGGTGCCCGTGTGGCCGCCCTGCACCTGGAGCATCTGCAGGCTGTACTGGACGAGCCCGCGCATCTCCTCGGCGCTCTGGAACCGGTCGTCCGGGTCCTTCGCCAGCGAGCGCATCACCATCCCGTCCAGCTCCGGCGGCACCACGTCCGAGACCTCGGAGGGCGGCACCGGGATGTCCTGGACGTGCTGGTAGACCACCGAGAGCGGGGTCTCCCCGGTGAACGGGGGCCGCAGCGCCAGCAGTTCGTAGAGCAGGCAGCCGGTGGCGTACAGGTCGGACCGGTGGTCGACGGCCTTGCCGAGCGCCTGCTCGGGGGAGAGGTACTGCGGGGTGCCCATGACCATGCCGGTCTGGGTCATCGTCGACTGCGCGCCGTGCAGCGCGCGGGCGATGCCGAAGTCCATCACCTTGACCGCGCCGGAGTCCGTGATGATCACGTTGGCGGGCTTGATGTCGCGGTGCACGATGCCGTGCTGGTGCGAGTACGCGAGGGCTTCCAGCACGCCGGAGACGATGATCAGCGCCTGCTCGGGCGGCGGGGCCTCGGCGGTCAGGAGGAGATCGCGGATGGTGCGGCCCTCGACCAGCTCCATCACGATGTACGGGACGGTCTGGCCGCCCACGACGTCCTCGCCGGAGTCGTACACGGCGACGATCGCGTGGTGGTTGAGGCCCGCGACGGACTGTGCCTCGCGGGTGAAGCGGGCCTTGGAGACCGGGTCCTCGGCCAGGTCGGATCGGAGCAGCTTCACCGCGACGGTCCGTCCGAGCCGGACGTCCTCCGCCGCGTAGACCTCCGCCATGCCGCCCCGGCCGAGCCGGTGGGTCATCCGGTAACGGCCGTCACCGACGACGCCGCCGACGCCCCAGGAGTCGGTGCCATCCGAAACTCCGCCGCCGTTTGCTTCGGAATCGGGTGCCATCAGTCCTCGCCGTCGTATCTGTCCGCGCGTCCGCGGGTTCTCACGGTGCCTTGCTGCACGTGCTGCATTGCCACGTCACGCTACAGCCTCCGCCGGACACCACGGTTCCGCTCCGGCAGGATCATCGGACCGCCCGGCGCGTCCTCCACCCGAATGTGATGCGTTTCCTGTAACGCTTCCGAGACGCTTCTTGTGCGTAGGGTCACGGAACGGGCACCCGGCTTGACGTGTCGGACCCCTACGGCAGACTTGGCCCGGAATCGCGTTGTACGGAACCGCGGGCCACGCAAACACGTCAGACAGAAACACACAGAAGCACCGCGTGCGACCGCGCGCCGCCGAGGGGGATGCAAGTCATGAGCCAGGACGGCGCACAGGGCCGCTATGCGGGCGGGGCGGTCGCGGGCGGCCGCTACCAGCTGCGCGACCTGCTCGGCGAGGGCGGGATGGCTTCCGTATACCTGGCCTACGACTCCGCCCTGGACCGCCAGGTCGCGATCAAGACCCTGCACACCGAGCTGGGTCGCGAGCAGTCGTTCCGCGAGCGCTTCCGGCGCGAGGCGCAGGCCGTCGCCAAGCTCCAGCACACCAACATCGTCTCCGTCTTCGACACCGGCGAGGACGAGCTCGGCGGGGCGCTGATGCCCTACATCGTCATGGAGTACGTCGAGGGGCAGCCGCTCGGCTCGGTGCTGGCCGCCGATATCCGCCAGCACGGCGCGATGCCGGCCGAGAAGGCGCTCAAGGTGACGGCGGACGTGCTCGCCGCCCTGGAGACCAGCCACGAGATGGGCCTGGTCCACCGGGACATCAAGCCGGGCAACGTGATGATGACCAAGCGCGGCATCGTCAAGGTCATGGACTTCGGCATCGCCCGCGCCATGCAGTCCGGCGTCACCTCGATGACCCAGACCGGCATGGTCGTCGGCACCCCGCAGTACCTCTCCCCCGAGCAGGCCCTCGGCCGCGGCGTCGACGCCCGGTCCGACCTGTATTCGGTGGGCATCATGCTCTTCCAACTGCTCACCGGCCGGATCCCGTTCGACGCGGACTCGCCGCTGGCCATCGCGTACGCGCACGTCCAGGAGGAGCCGGTCGCGCCCTCCAGCATCAACCGGTCGGTCACCCCGGCGATGGACGCCCTCGTCGCCCGCGCGCTCAAGAAGAACCCGAACGAGCGCTTCCCCAGCGCCGCCGCGATGCGCGACGAGATCGCCCGCGTGCTGAACGCCTCCGGCGGCCAGACCGGCGCCCCGATGATCGTCGCCGGCGGCGGGCCCGCCAACAGCGGCTCCGGCGTCGGCTCGGCGGTGTTCCCGCCGGTCGACCAGAGCACCCCGGCGCCGCACAGCGTCCAGACGCCGTACCAGCCGCATCCGCAGCACCAGCAGCCCTACCAGCCCGGCCCGTACAGCCAGCCGACCCCGGCGCCCACGCCGAGCTACGGCTACCCGCAGGCGGCCCAGGCCCAGGGCTACGCGACCCCGGGCCAGCTGTCCCACCAGACCCCGCCGCCGTACTCGATCAGCCCGCAGCACTCCACGGCCGTCGGCACCACCGACCGCGGCGGCTCGAAGCGGAACATGCCGGTCATCGTCGGCTCGATCGTCGTCGCGCTGCTGGCCATCGGCGGCCTGGTCACGGCGATCGCCCTCCAGGGCGACGGCAAGGACGACGAGGCGGGCAAGGGCGGCGAGCGCGGCACCGAGCAGGTGGAGGGCTACCGCCCGCCGGAGCGCAACCGGACGATGAAGGACACGGACTGCTCCAACGCCTCCGAGGACTCCAACGACCCGAAGAAGGTCCGCGCGCCGAGCTTCATCTACAAGGACATCCAGTCCGCGAAGGCCTGCGCGTCCGCCGCGGGCTGGACGATCAAGGAGATCGCGGAGCCGGGCAACACGTACGCGGACGGCCAGATCGTCGGCCAGTTCCCCTCCTCCGGTGCGGCGGTCGACGAGCGCGGCGCCCACTTCGAGCTGAAGGTCTCCACGGGCAAGCCCTCCTGAGCCCCCCGAGCCTCCTGAGTCTGTCTCTGGGGCGTCGGCCCTTCTCGGACCGTCGCCATGGCGGAACGTGTCCGAGCGCGTCCGAAACTGATCGTTACGGGTCCACCGAGCCCCCCTAGCGCTCCGTCGTGGATCGCCGAAAGGGCCCGGCTTTCCGGATACCGCGTCCGGGATGCCGGATGAAGGGGCCCATGTGACGCTGATCTCATGGCTCCAGGACTTCCGGCCGCATGGTCGTCGAGGTGTGCGGTCTCTCTGATGGCGGCGGCCGGAGCGGCGCTGGGGCCGTCGGCCGGCTCCGCCCACGGTTCGTCGGCGCCCGCCGGTCCGCCGTTCGTGACCGCCACGGCCCCCGGGACGTCGAGCCCCGCCGCCACGGCCTCGCCGTCCTCCTCGTCCTCTCCGCCCCCCGTCCCGTCGCGCTCCACGTCTCCTTCGGCGCTCCCTTCCGCCCTGCCCGTGCCGTCCGGCGTCCCGGTCTCCGGAGCGTGGGGGTCGGGACCGGCCCCGTCCGCCCCGGCGACGGCCGGGCACGGCGCGCAGGCCCCCGCCGGAGCCGGGTCCGGGACCGGGGCCGGACCCGAGGCGGCGGCGGGCGCTACGGAGTCCTCCTCCCCTTCCGCTTCTCCCGGCGTGTCCGGGTCGACCGCCCCCCTGGCCGGGCGCGAGGCTGGGGCCGGCAAGGCGCGTCCCGGGCGTTCGCTGTCGCCGCTGGAGCTGGCGCGGGCCGAGGAGCCCGTCGGGGAGGAGTCGTCCGAAGAGACCGACGAAGGCCTCGCGGACCCCGTTGACCTGCCCGTTTCCACTCCGCCGCCCGGCGCGTTCACCGATCCGGGGCGACGGTCCGGGCAGGCGCTGGACGCCGCGGCCGTACAGCGGGTGCAGCAGGTCTCGCTCGGTACGGGCATCGCTCTGGTCGGGCTGGGGCTCGGCTTCCTCGCGTTCCGTATGCGCCGGGCGAACTGAGCGTCGTCGACCCCGTTCTCCGCCCGCATTCCCGGCCCGCTTCCCCCTCGGACGAGACTTGCCAGAACGAACATACTCGGTATACATACTCAGTATGTCCATTCGCCACGGCCTGCTGGCCCTGCTGGAGCGGGGCCCTCGTTACGGGTCACAGCTCCGCACCGAGTTCGAGTCGCGCACCGGCGCCACCTGGCCCCTGAACGTCGGGCAGGTCTACACGACGCTCAGCCGCCTGGAGCGCGACGGCCTGATCGTCCAGGACGGCTCGGACGACTCCGGGCACGACCTGTACGCGATCACCGACGACGGCCGCACCGAGCTGCGTACGTGGTTCGGGACGCCGGTGGACCGCACCAGTCCGCCCCGCGACGAACTGGCCATCAAGCTCGCCATGGCCGTGGGCGCACCGGGTGTCGACATCCGGGAGGTCATCCAGTCCCAGCGCCGCCACACACTCCGGGCGATGCAGGACTACACCCGGCTCAAGGCCCAGGCCCTGGCCGACGTCCCGGCCGACCGGGACGAGGTCGCCTGGCTGCTCGTCGTGGAACAGCTGATCTTCCAGGCCGAGGCCGAGGCCCGCTGGCTCGACCACTGCGAGTCCCGGCTCGTCCGGCTCGCCGAGGCCGCCGCCACCGAGCCCTCCGCCGAGCCCGGCCCCGCGCCCGCCCGCGGCCCGGCCCGCTCGATCGCCGACCGGGCCCGCGCCAAGCGCTGACCCCGCCGCGCGCATCCGGCCGGTGCCGGTACCGCCGTCACCCGTGACCGGGGCGGCGCGCCCGTACCGGATCCGCCGTCCACACCCGACCCAGCCGTTCCTAGGGGGAACCACCCACCATGCCCGCGTCCGCCACACCGCCGCCCCCGTCCTCCGGGTCGCCCGGCGGCTGCCCCGTACTCGAACTGCGGGCGCTGACCCGTACCCATGGCTCCGGCATCGCCGAGGTGCATGCCCTGCGCGGGATCGACCTCTCCGTGTACCCGGGCGAACTGGTCGCCGTCATGGGCCCCTCCGGCTCCGGCAAGTCCACCCTGCTGACCCTGGCCGGCGGGCTCGACACCGCCACCAGCGGCCAGGTGGTCATCGAGGGCCAGGACATCGCCGCCCTCGGCCCCAAGGGGATGGCCGCCCTGCGCCGCCGCAGCGTCGGCTACGTCTTCCAGGACTACAACCTCATCCCCGCCCTGACCGCCGCCGAGAACATCGCGCTACCCCGCGAACTCGACGGTGTCTCCGTGCGCAAGGCCCGCAAGGAGGCCCTCGCCGCACTGGCCGAGATGAAGCTGGCGGAGATCGCCGACCGCTTCCCCGACGAGATGTCCGGCGGCCAGCAGCAGCGTGTCGCCATCGCCCGCGCCCTCGTCGGCGACCGGCGTCTCGTGCTCGCCGACGAGCCGACCGGAGCGCTCGACTCCGAGACCGGCGAAGCCGTCCTCGCCCTGCTGCGCACCCGCTGCGACCAGGGCGCGGCCGGCGTCATGGTGACGCACGAGCCCCGGTACGCGGCCTGGGCCGACCGGGTCGTGTTCCTCCGGGACGGCTCGATCGTCGACCAGACGGTGACCGCGGGAGCCGACTCCCTGCTCGCCGCCGGAACCTCCGAGGCCACGGCGTGAACCCTCTCCCCGGTTGGCGCGCAGCCTTCCGCATAGCCCGGCGCGACGCGGCACGGGCCAAGGGCCGCAGCGCCCTGGTCGTCGCGATGATCGCCCTGCCGGTCCTCGGGGTGACGGCCGCCGACCTCACCTACCGCAGCGCCCTGCCCACCAAGGCCGAGGAGCTGACGGCCGATCTGGGGTCGGCCGACGCCCGGTACCGGGATCAGGGGCTGGGGCCGGTCCGGCTGGAGCAGATGCCCGACGCGAACCTCTGGGGGACGTACGAGGACTCCCCGGACCTGCTCCCGCAGGCCGAGCGCAAGCCCGTCGACGTACCGGCGACCTTCCCGAAGGGTTCGCGGTACCTCACCGAGCGTTCCGTGCCCGCGTCCGTGACGACACGGCACGGGATCGCCGACTCCCGGATCACCGAACTGCGCATCTCGGATCCCCTGTTGCGCGGCCGGATCGAGCTGACCGCCGGGGCGTTTCCGAAGGCCGCGGACGAGATCGCGGCGACCGAGGCGTTCATCGAGGCCTCCGGACTGTCCATCGGCGACCCTGTCACCGTGCGCGGCCCGCAGCAGCGCTACACCCTCGTCGGTGCGCTGGAACTGCCCGCCGACCTGAAGCAGAAAGCCCTGTTCGCCCTCCCCGGCTCGGTCATCGCCCCGTGGAAGAAGTCCTCGGACGACGACAAGGAGATCCTGCCGCCCCAGGCCGACAAGTTGGAGTGGCTGGTCCAGGGACCGCCCGGGGTAGGCGTGACCTGGCCGGACGTGCTCGCCGCCAACGAGAAGGGCGTGGTGGTCGCCTCCCGCCAGGTCGTCCTGGACCCGCCGCCCGACTCCGAGATCCCGATGGCCGCGCAGATGAACGGCTTCGGCGGCGGCAACGCCGAGCTGGCCGCGGCAGCCGTGACCGTGGCCGCCATGGCCGTCCTGGAGATCGTGCTGCTGGCCGGTCCGGCGTTCGCCGTGGGCGCCCGCCGTTCGCGCCGGCAGCTCGGTCTGGTCGGCTCGTGCGGCGGCAGCCGGGGCCAGGTCCGGGCCGTGGTGCTCGCCGGCGGTGCGGTGCTCGGCGGTGTCGGCGCGGTGGCCGGCGTCGGAGCCGGGTTCGGCCTGACCGCCCTGTTCCGCCCGATGATCGAGGACTTCACCGGCAATCGCTTCGGCGAACTGACCGTCCGGCCGTGGGAGATCCTCGCCATCGCCGTACTCGGCCTGGTCACCGGCGTCCTCGCCGCGCTCGCCCCGGCCATCGTCGCGGGCCGTCAGTCGGTCCTGGAGTCGCTCAGCGGCCGACGCGGTACCCGCCGCAGCTCCCGCGTGCTGCCCGTCGTCGGCGCCATCGCCCTCGCGGTCGGCGTCGCCGTCGCCGTCCACGGCGGGATCAGCGGCGACACCACGCTCGTCGCCGGCGGATCCGTCCTCGCCGAACTGGGCGTCCTCGGCTGCATCCCGGTGATCGTCGGCCTCCTCGGCCGGCTCGGGCGGCGGCTCCCGCTGACGCCCCGCATCGCCCTGCGCGACGCGGCCCGCAACCGGGGCCGCACCGCACCCGCCGTCGCCGCCGTGATGGCGGCCGTCGCGGGCAGCGTCGCCATCGCCACGTACACGAGCAGCAGCGCCGCCGAGGAGGAGTACCGGCACCAGCCGAACCTCACGTCCGGCGTAGCCGCGCTGAGCACCACCGACACGGCCGGGAAGGCCGAACTGCCCCGCGCACGGGCGGCCGTCGAGCAGAACCTCCCCGTCAGCGGGGACCGCGCCGACATCGGACGCGTGTGGGCGGGCAGCGACTGCTTCGTGTACTACGAGGAGGAGAACGGCTGCGGCACCCTGGAGCTCGTCAAGCCCGCCGGCAAGGCCCACTCCTGCCCCCTGAAGGGCGAAGGCGCGCGGCAACTCGCCCTCAGGCTCTCGGCCGAGGAGCACAAGCGGCTGATGAACTCCCCGGCCTGCATGGACGAGAACTTCACCATGACCTCGTTCAACATCGACAGCAACAAGATCGTCGTCGGGGACGCGGCCCTGCTCACCTCGTACGTGAAGCTCGACGACCCGGCGGCGGCGAAGGCCCTGGCCGAGGGCACCCCCGTCCTGCTGAACTCGTCGTACGCGAAGAACGGCGAGGTCACCCTCAAGGCCGCGCACATCTACAACGACCGCGACAGGAAGAACCGGGACCGGCACCCCGGCAAGGCCGTCACCACCACCGAGCAGCTGAAGGTGTACGTCGCACCGGACCGATACGCGTCGACCCCGAGCATCCGCATGATCATGCCGCAGCGAACCGCGGACCGGCTCGGTCTGCACTCCGAGGAGATCGGCAGCGTCTACCCGCTGGACAGCGAGCCGACGGACGCCGAGCGGCAGGCGGTCGACGCGGCGATCAAGCTCACCGGTGACAACACGTACGTGATGACGGCGAACTCCATGCGGCAGGGGGACGACGCGGCGATCCTGCTGATCCTCGCCCTCTTCGCCGGAGTGGTGACCCTGGGCGCGGCGGCCATCACCACCGGGCTGTCCAAGGCCGACGCGGAGGCCGACCTGACCACCCTCAGCGCGGTGGGCGCGCCCCCGGGCGTACGGCGTTCGCTGTCCGGGTTCCAGTGCCTGGTCGTCGCCCTGACCGGGGTCCTGCTGGGGACGGCGGCGGGACTCGTGCCCGCGGTCGCCCTGCGCCTGACCGACCTGCGCGGGGCGCTGGAGAAGATGCGCGAGGACCCCATGCAGTCGGCCTACACGCCGATCGTGATGCCGTGGGAGACCGTCGGGCTGCTGGCCCTGGTCGTCCCGGTGCTCGCCGGGCTGCTGGCCGCTGGCCTCACCAGCTCCCGGCTGACCCTGGCCCGGCGCGCGGGCTGAACGGCACATCCGGGCCTCCCGGAAGGGTTCCGGTGCCCCCGAAGACGGTGGATCTTCCGTTTTCGGGGGCACCAACGTGGTGTACGGCACGTGTGCGAGACAATGGCGGCATGGAAATGCCGAGGAATGACCGGTCGCAGGAGCATCCGCAGGTCCTTGTCGTGGGCCAGGACGGAATGGCTATCGGCGGCGGTGCCAGTGACGACGAGTCGCGCGAGGTCCCGGTGACGGAAATGGTGGAACAGCCCGCGAAGGTCATGCGCATCGGCAGCATGATCAAGCAGCTTCTGGAGGAGGTCAGGGCGGCTCCTCTCGACGAGGCGAGCCGGGTCCGGCTGAAGGAGATCCACGCCAGCTCCGTGAAGGAGCTGGAGGACGGCCTGGCGCCCGAGCTGGTCGAGGAGCTGGAGCGGCTCTCCCTGCCGTTCACCGAGGAGTCGGTGCCCTCCGAGGCCGAGCTGCGGATCGCCCAGGCCCAGCTCGTGGGCTGGCTGGAGGGGCTCTTCCACGGCATCCAGACGGCGCTGTTCGCCCAGCAGATGGCGGCCCGCGCCCAGCTGGAGCAGATGCGTCGCGCCCTGCCGCCCGGCACGGTCCACGAGGACGAGGAAGGCGGCGCGGACCCGCACGGCCCGATCCGTTCGGGCCCGTACCTGTAACCCTCACCCGCCCCCGGAGACCGAGGACCGAGGACCGACCGCGAGGGGCCCGGTGGCACACCCTGTGGTGTGCCACCGGGCCCCTCGTCGTACGTGTGGCCGTCTACGGAGGTCAGGCGTCGGCCGACGGTGTGACCAGCAGGATCTTGCCGATGTGCGCGCTGGACTCCAGCACCCGGTGCGCCTCGGCGGCCTCCGCCATCGGCAGCGCCTGGTCCACCACGGGCTTCACCACCCCGCCGCCGATCAACGGCCAGACGTGCTCGCGTACGGCGGCGACGATGGCGGCCTTCTCCTGGAGCGGGCGGCCCCGCAGGGAGGTCGCGGTGACGGCGGCCCGCTTGGTCAGCAGGGCGCCGAGGTTCAGCTCGCCCTTGGCGCCGCCCTGGAGCCCGATGATCGCGAGGCGGCCGTTGACGGCGAGCGCCTGGACGTTCCGGTCCAGGTACTTGGCGCCGATGAGGTCCAGGATGACGTCGGCGCCCGCCCCGGCGGTGTTCTCCCGGATCTCCTCGACGAAGTCCTGCTCGCGGTAGTTGATGAGGATGTCCGCCCCCAGCTCGGCGCACCGGGCGAGCTTCTCCGGGCTCCCCGCCGTGACCGCGACCCGGGCCCCGACCGCCTTCGCCAGCTGGATCGCCATGGTGCCGATGCCGCTGGAGCCGCCGTGCACGAGGAAGGTCTCACCGGGGCGGAGGTGGGACACCATGAAGACGTTGGACCACACCGTCGCGGTGACCTCGGGCAGCGCCGCGGCCTCCACCAGGTCGACGCCCTCCGGTACGGGGAGGAGCTGGCCCGCCGGTACGGCGACCTTCTCCGCGTAACCGCCGCCCGCCAGCAGCGCGCACACGGCGTCGCCCACCGCCCAGCCGGTCACCCCGGGACCGAGCGCGAGGACGCGGCCCGCGCACTCCAGGCCGGGGTAGGGGGACGCGCCGGGCGGCGGGTTGTAGAAGCCCTGCCGCTGGAGGATGTCGGCACGGTTCACGGCACTGGCGACGACCTCGACGAGGACCTCGCCGTCACCGGGTACGGGATCGGGCACCTCGGCCCAGACGAGCGCCTCGGGGCCACCGGGTTCGGGAATCGTGATCGCATGCATGGCCGCGAGGCTACTCCCGCCGCGCTCGCCCGAGCGGGCGCCTCGTCGATCAGGGTCGCTGGTGCGGAGGCATCGGGTTCTTCGGCGCCGCGGCCGAACTGGGGCTCGCCCGCACGATGGTGATGACCCGGTCCGTCAACTGCAGGGGGCTGGCCGCCGGGTCGTCATAACCGAGCAGCCGGTGTCCGCGCAGCACACTGACGACCAGGTCCTCGGTCTCCCGGACGTTCTTGCCCACCTCGGCCTTTATGACCGGCCGTTCGACGAGATCGAGGCCGCTGCCCTGCTGGATCAGGTCCTCCATCACGGTGCCCGCGCTCGGGCTGAGGACGGAGAGTCCCAGCAGCCGCCCGGCGGCGCTGGCACTGGTGATCACCGCGTCCGCGCCGGACTGCCGGAGCAGGGGCGCGTTCTCCTCCTCACGGACCGCGGCCACGATCTTCGCCCCGCGGTTCAACTGGCGCGCGGTCAGCGCGACCAGGACGGCGGTGTCGTCGCGCTGGGTCGCGATGATGATCTGACGCGCCTTCTGGAGCTCGGCGCGCAGCAGCACATCGCTGCGGGTGGCGTCACCGAGCACACCGGTGAAGCCCTCGGCGTTGGCGGCCTCGATCACTTTGGAGGCCGGGTCGACGATGACGATCTGGTCCTTCGACAGACCGGTGGCACAGAGGGTCAGAATCGCCGAGCGGCCCTTCGTGCCGAAGCCGACGACGACGGTGTGGTCTCGCAAGTTGGATCTCCAACGCTTCAGCCGGAAGTCCTCCCGGGTCCGCTCCGTGAGGACCTCGAGAGTGGTACCGACCAGGATGATCAGGAACATCACGCGCAGCGGTGTCACGAGCACCACATTGATCAGCCGTGCTCCGTCGCTGTACGGCGTGATGTCGCCGTACCCCGTGGTGGAGAGGGTGACCGTCGCGTAGTAGACCGCGTCCAGCAGGTCGACCTTGCCGTCGGCGTTGTCGTTGTAGCCGCTGCGGTCGAGCCAGACGATCAGCACGGTCGCGGCCAGCACGAGCAGCGCCATCAACAGGCGCTTGGCGACCTGGCGGGCCGGGCCGAGGGCCACCCGGCGGGGGAGCATCACCCGGGTCGGCACGACCAGTTCGTCGGCTCGCCTGGCCATCGCATCGTGGCCGGGAAGTTTCACGTGAAACACCCTTCCGTCCACGGCGTCGCCGGGGCCCATGGGAGATCCAGAATCTCCACCTCGGTGCCGGACCGTACCCCGCCCGGCTCCACCACGGCCAACCCGTCCGCCGCGGCGATCCCCCGCAGCATCGCGGGCCCGTTGTAGCGCAGCGGCGCGACATGGTCCCGGCCGCCCGCCCGGCCCGGGCGGTGGACCACGGGAACGAGGCGGGTGTTGTGCGGATGGCCGGGCACGTCCGCGTGGACGAGGGCACGGTACGGATCCTGGGCCGGGCGGCCCGCGATGCCCGCGAGCAACGGCTCCGCGAGCGTCAGCAGACCGGATACGGCCGCGAGCGGATTGCCGGGCAGCCCGACCAGATACGGCCCGTCCGGGGGCCCTTCCGCCTGCCCGGAGGCCCGCAGCCGGGCCAGCAGCATGGGGTGGCCGGGGCGGACCGCGACGCCGTCCACCAGCAGCTCGGCCCCAAGCGCGTCGAGGACCGGGTGCACATGGTCGACCGGGCCGGCGGCGGTGCCCCCGGTGGTGACGATCAGGTCGGCGTCGGAGGCGGTGAGGACATCACGCAGCGCCCCGGCGTCGTCCCCGAGTCGGCGGGGCCCGGTGACCTCGGCGCCCAGGGCCCGCAGCCAGGGGCCGAGCATGGGGCCCAGCGCGTCGCGGATCAGCCCGTTGTGCGGCAGGCCGGCGGCGAGCAGTTCGTCGCCGAGGACGAGGATGTCGACGCGCGGGCGGGGCACGGCGGGCAGCGCGTCGTACCCGGCGGCCGCGGCGAGGCCGAGCACCGCCGGGGTCACGATCGTCCCGGCGGGGACGAGCTGCTCGCCCGAACGGCACTCCTGGCCCCGGGGCCTGATGTCCTGGCCGGTGACCACGGTCCGCCGGGCGTGCAGCAGCCCCTTCTCCTGGTCGGCGTGCGCGTGCTCGCTGCGGATGACCGCCGTGGTGTCGGGCGGGACGCGGGCGCCGGTGGCGATCCGTACGGCGGTGCCGTCGGGCAGTGCGGCGGCCGGGCCGCGTCCGGCGAGGAGCCCCGCCCCCGCCTCGTACGCCCAGGGCCCGGGGCCGGCGACCGCCCAGCCGTCCATGGCCGAGGTGTCGAAGGACGGCAGATCGGTGAGCGCGCCGAGCGCCTCGGCCAGGACGTGCCCGAGCGCACGGTCGAGCGGCAACCGGATCGTCGCGGGCGGACCGGCCCGCCCGGCCCTGGCCGCGATCGCCCGTGCTCGTTCCCAGGACGGGGGCGGGGGCGGAGGCGGAGGTGGAGGCGCTGCGGAAGACCGGGGGGCACGGGGCGAGGGGGCTTCCGTGGGGTCGCCCGGGGAGGCCCGGTCGGGGTGGGGCCGCCGCTGTTCGCTGTCGGACGCCTGGGCGCCGGCGGGGCGACCGTCGTTGAGGTCGCGGCTCCTGCCATCGCCCAGATCTTCGCTCAGGTCTCCGTTCGGGGCGCTGCTGCGCTCGTCGCTCAGGTCTCCGTTCACGGCGGTGTTGTGCCCGTCGCCCAGGTCCCTGTTCGCGGCGGGGCTGCGGCCGTCGCTCAGGTCCCCGTCCCGGGCGTCCCGGGTCCGGCTCGGGCGGAGGGACGATCCGCCGACCAGGGCGAGCGCCTGCTCGACGGCCCGTTCCTCCTCCTCGCGTGCGAGGTCGCGCCCGGGCCCGGCGGGGCGGAAGCCGCTACCGGGCTCACCGTGCGGCCCATCGGAGCCGGTCATGGTGTCCCGGTCCCCTCGCGGCCCGCGTCGGGCTTCGCCCCGCCCGCCGGCCCGCCCGCCGCATCGCCCCCCTCGCTCGCCGCCGCCTCCGCCTCCCAGCGCAGAGCGAGGGCGGTGGCCTTGCGGGAGGCCTCCGCGACCGCCGCGGCGGCCTCGTCGGGCCCCGCGCCGGCGCTCGCCCTGGCCGCCGCGTACCCGACCAGGAAGGTCGTGAGCGGGGCGGCGGGCCGGGCGACTCCGTGCGCGGCGTCACGGGCGAGGTCGAGCAGGACACCGGTGTCGACGTCGAGTTCGATGCCCAGTTCGTTCTTGACCGAGGTGATCCATTCGTCCAGCACGGCCCCATGCTCCCTGATCCGCGCGCGGGCGGCGGCGATGTCGTCCCAAGTGTCGCAGTCGAACGCGGCGTCAGGGCCCGCGTCGACCCGTACGAGGTCCAGATCCGCCGTCAGAAGCCGGAGCGGCAGCCCGGCGAGGCTCCCGTACTCGGTGGCGATCAGGGCCAGCTCCCGGCGGAGCGGCTCGGCGCGGTAGGCGGCCACGAGCGGCTGGTCGCGTCCGTCGGGGTCGGTGCACAAAGCCCCTTCCCGACCGGGCTGCCCGGCGGCGGCGAGCAGCGCGTCGACCGTCCCCGGGGCGAGGAACGGGAGGTCGGCGGAGAGGACGAGAACGCGCTCCGCCGTCGTCAGCCGCAGCCCCGCGCCCAGCGCCGCCAACGGGCCGCCGCCCTGCGGCACTTCACTGGTCCAGACGACAGGTCTGGCGGTCGCACGACGACCGCCGACCACGACGGTGCGGGCCGCGCCGTCGCACGCCGCGAGGACCCGGTCGAGCAGCGCCCGGCCGCCCACCCGGACTCCTGGCTTGTCGGCGCCGCCGAGCCGCTTCGCGGCCCCGCCGGCAAGGACGATCACGTCATACGCGGTCATCCGTCGAGTATGGGCGGCACCCCGGAGCGACGCCCCCGCCGGGGTGGCCGGAAGGCCGGCCGGCCCGCCGGGGTGGCCGGAAGACCGGCCACCCACCGGGTGCGCGGCTACAGGGTGCGCAGCAGCACCGCCGGCTGCTCCACGCAGTCCGCCACGTATCGGAGGAAGCCGCCCGCCGTTCCGCCGTCGCACACCCGGTGGTCGAAGGTGAGGGACAGCTGCACGACCTGACGTACGGCCAGCTCGCCCTGGTGAACCCAGGGCTTGGGCATGATCCGGCCGACGCCGAGCATCGCCGCTTCCGGGTGGTTGATGATCGGCGTCGAACCGTCGACCCCGAACACCCCGTAGTTGTTCAGCGTGAACGTGCCCCCGGTCAGCTGGGCCGGGCTGAGCTTCCCGGTCCGCGCCAGCTCGGTGAGCCGGGCGATCTCGGCCCCGATCGACTCGGCGTTACGGGTGTGCGCGTCCCGGACGACCGGAACGACGAGGCCCCGCTCGGTCTGGGCCGCGAACCCGAGGTGCACGCCGGGCAGCCGGACGATCTCCCGGGCCTCCGTGTCCACGGTGGAGTTCAGCTCGGGGAACCGTGCCAGCGCCGCAGTGCAGATCCTCGCCAGCAGGGCCAGGACCGACACCTTCGGCCCGGCGGACGGGCCCGTGGCGGCGTTCATCGCGGCCCTGACCGCCATCAGCTCGGTGGCGTCGGCGTCGACCCAGCAGGTGGCGTCGGGGATCTCGGTGCGGCTGCGCGACAGCTTGTCGGCGACCGCTCCGCGCACCCCGCGCAGCGGAATGCGTTCGGCGGCCGAAGCTACGGACACTCCGTTCGAGGCACCGGCCACGGCTGCCGCCGGTGCCTGGGCCTGCGCCGCACGTGCCGTCGCCGCCGCGGTCTCCTCCGCCGTCCGGATCGCACGGTCGACGTCGGCACGCAGGATCAGCCCGTCCGGGCCCGAGCCCGTCAGCCGCCGCAGGTCGATGTCGTGCTGCCGGGCCAGCCGGCGTACCAGCGGAGAGACCACCGGCACGGGGCCCTGCCGGTCCGTCGCGAGAACCGCTGCCGGGGCGGGGACCGCAGCGGGAGCCGTGGCCGGAGCCGTGACGGACGCCGTCGCCGGGGCGGTCACGACGACGTCGGCCGCCGCCCGGTCGAGCCGGTCCGGACGGATGCGCCGACGACGGGCGGCCGGTGCGCCGGTCCCGTACCCCACGAGCACGTTCCCCGACCCGCCCGAGGACTCCTTGTCGGAGCCGACAGAGCCGTCGGATCCGGCAGACGCGGTGGAGCCGGAGGAGGTGGAGTCGGAAGAGGAGGACGACGGGGACGCGCCGGAGAGGTCCAGCCCCTCCGTGGCTCCGACCGCGACCGTCAGCAACGGTGCGCCGACCGGAAGTTCCGTGCCCTCCTCGCCGAACCGTGCGGTCACCACGCCCCCGTAGGGGCAGGGCACCTCCACCATGGCCTTGGCCGTCTCGACCTCGACGACGGGCTGGTCGATGGCGACGACGTCGCCGACCTCCACCAGCCAGCGGACGATCTCCGCCTCGGTCAGTCCCTCACCGAGGTCCGGCAGCTTGAATTCGAGCACCTTGGCCATCAGCTGTCCGCCTCCCACTGCAACCGGGCCACCGCGTCGAGCACCCGGTCCACTCCCGGCAGATGGTGCCGCTCCAGCATGGGCGGCGGATAGGGGATGTCGAACCCGGCCACCCGCAGCACCGGGGCCTCCAGGTGGTGGAAGCACCGCTCGGTGATCCGGGCCGCGATCTCGCCGCCGGGCCCGCCGAAGCCGGGGGACTCGTGGACGACGACCGCCCGCCCGGTGCGGCGCACCGACCCGGCCACCGTCTCGTCGTCGAACGGCACCAGCGAGCGCAGGTCCACCACTTCGAGGTCCCAGCCCTCGGCGAGGGCCGCTTCGGCGGCCTCCATGCAGACCGGCAGGGCGGGCCCGTACGTGATCAGGGTGGCGCTGCGCCCGGGACGGCGCACCACGGCCCTGCCGATCGGCTCGACCGCGGCGGGGGCCTCGGGCGACCAGTCGGCCTTGGACCAGTAGAGCCGCTTCGGCTCCAGGAAGATCACCGGGTCGTCGGAGGCGATCGACTCCCGCAGCAGCCCGTACGCGTCCTCCACCGTGGCCGGGGTGACGACGTGCAGGCCGGGGGTGGCCATGTAGTACGCCTCGGAGGAGTCGCTGTGGTGCTCGACCCCGCCGATGCCGCCGCCGTACGGCACGCGCACGGTGATCGGCAGCGGCATGGCCCCGCCGGTGCGGTTGCGCATCTTGGCGACATGGCTCATCAGCTGCTCGAACGCCGGATAGGCGAACGCGTCGAACTGCATCTCCACCACGGGCCGCAGCCCGTACATCGCCATGCCGACGGCCGCGCCGAGGATGCCCGCCTCGGCCAGCGGGGTGTCGGTGCAGCGGTCGTCGCCGAACTCCTTCGCCAGCCCGTCGGTGATCCGGAAGACACCGCCGAGCGTGCCCACGTCCTCACCGAGCACATGGACGGTGGGGTCCTCGGCCATCGAGTCGCGCAGCGCGCGCCCGAGTGCCTGCGCCATCGTGGCCGGTTTCGCCTTCACGGGGCGACCGTCGGCCGTCACTGCCGCGGTGGTCATCGTCCTGCCTCCGGGCCGTGCTCGTCGTGATCCTGTTCGGCGTCCAGCTCGGCGCGCAGGGCGGCGGCCTGCTCCCGGAGCTGGCTCGTCTGCTCGGCGTACACATGGGTGAAGAGGTCCATCGGGGCCAGCTCCGGATCCGCGTTCATCCGGTCGCGCAGGGCGGCGGCCATCCGTTCGGCGGCCTCCTTCGTCTGCTCGATGCCCGCGTCGTCCAGCAGTCCGCGCTCCCTCAGCTCGCGCTCCAGGAGCCGCACCGGGTCGTGTGCCTTCCACGCCTCGACCTCGCTGTCGACCCGGTAGCGGGTGGCGTCGTCGGCGTTGGTGTGGGCCTCCATGCGGTAGGTGACCGCCTCGACCAGCGTCGGGCCCTCGCCGCGCCGGGCCCGCGCCACGGCCTCGCTCAGCACCTGGTGCACCGCGGCGGCGTCGTTGCCGTCGACGAGGCGGCCCGGCATCCCGTATCCGACGGCCTTGTGGGCGAGGGAGGGGGCGGCGGTCTGCTTGGCCAGCGGCACGGAGATCGCGAAGCCGTTGTTCTGGACGAAGAAGACGACCGGGGCCTTCCAGACGGCCGCGAAGTTCAGCGCCTCGTGGAAGTCGCCCTCGCTGGTGCCGCCGTCGCCGACCATGGCGAGCGCCACCACGTCGTCGCCCTTGAGCCGGGCGGCGTGCGCCAGCCCCACGGCGTGCGGGAGCTGGGTGGCGAGCGGGGTGCACAGCGGGGCGATGCGATGCTCGCGCGGGTCGTAGCCGGTGTGCCGGTCGCCGCGCAGCAGGGTCAGCGCCTCGACCGGGTCCAGGCCGCGCGCGACGGCCGCCAGGGTGTCGCGGTAGCTGGGGAAGAGCCAGTCGCGCTCCTCCAGGACCAGGGCGGCGGCGATCTCGCACGCCTCCTGGCCGGTGCTCGACGGGTAGACCGCCAGCCGGCCCTGCTTCGTCAGCGCGGTCGCCTGGGCGTTGTAGCGACGCCCGCGCACCAGCTCCGCGTGGAGCCGGAGCAGCAGCTCGGGGTCGACGTCGGCGACCGCGTCCGTACCGAGCACCCGGTAGGGCTCCGGGTCCGGGAGCAGCGGGGCGGGGTCGGTGATCGGCTTCCAGGCCGGGGGCGGCGTGGGCCGGTAGGCGGCCGCGCCGGGCAGCTCTTGGACCGTCATGAGAAGCACCTCCTGGCATCGAGGGAGATCGAGGATGTCGATCGGGGGTCGATATGGAGCGAGATGTCGAGGGGTAGGCGGGGCACGGATGTGGTGTGCCTCACCTACCGATTGTTCGGTCGCAAGGGCATTTTGGCTACAGGCGCCGCCAGCCTGTGGACAAACGGTTCTCCACAGCCTGGGATGGGGGCAGGTCGTCCACGACAGGGAGGCACGGGCCGATGGCAGCTGAACAAATGGCCGACAAGGGCGAGGAGCCGGGCCAGGCGTCGTCCGCCGCGACTCCGTCGGCAGCGCCCTCGGCCGTACCGCCTGCGGGCCCGGCCTGCCCGGCGTCGGAGCCGCCCCCGGTTCCGCCCGCCCGGCCGCTGGACGCCATCGACCGCGACATCCTGCGCATCCTCCAGACGGACGGCCGCGCCTCGATACGGTCCGTGGCCGAACGGGTCCATGTCTCGCGCGCCAACGCCTACGCCCGGATCAACCGGCTCGTCGAGGACGGCGTGATCCGCGGCTTCGGCGCCCGGGTCGACCACGAGCGGGCCGGCCAGGGGGCGTCCGCGTACATCACGCTCAAGATCGTGCAGAACTCCTGGCGCACCGTGCGCGAGCAGCTTCAGGCGCTGCCCGGGGCCACGCACATCGCTCTGGTCAGCGGCGACTTCGACGTACTGCTTCTGGTGCACACGCCGGACAACCGGGCGCTGCGCGAGCTGGTCCTGACCCGGATCCAGTCCATCCCCGAGGTGCTCTCGACGCGCACGCTGCTGGTGTTCGAGGAGACGGACCTCGGGCCGCGCCCGGACCGGCCCGCCGAACTCGCCTGACCGCGCCGTCTGCGGCAGGCGGACGGCCCGGCAGGCGGACGGCCCGGCAGGCGGATGACCCGGCAGGCTCAGCGGGTACCGCTCGCCCGCATTCCCTCGAAGGCCAGCTGGACGACCGTGTCCGCGAGCTGCTCCTCCCCGGGGAAGCCGCCCGGCTGCGGCCGGTACCACTCGACCAGCGAGTTCACCATGCCGAACAGCAGCCGGGTCGCCAGCCGTATGTCCACGTCCGCCCGCAGATCGCCCTCGGCCACCGCTGCCTGGAGCAGCTCCGACACCCGCTGGTCGAACTCGCGGCGCCGCTCCAGCGCCCACCGCTCCGTCTTGGTGTTGCCGCGCACCCGCAGCAGCAGGGTGACGTAGGGGACCTCCGCCATCAGCACGTCGACGGTCCGGCGCGTGACGTACTCGACCCGTTCGACCGCGCGCCCGCGCTGCGCCCCCGGTTCGTCAAGGATGGCGAAGAGCCCGTCGAGCGCCCGGCTCACGGCCCGGCGCAGCAGCTCCTCCTTGCCCGCCACATGGTGGTAGATGGAGGATTTCGAGATGCCCGCCGCCCGGGAGAGATGCTCCATGGACGTGCCGTCGTAGCCGCGCTCGTTGAAGACACGGACGGCGACGGTGAGCAGGGTCTCCGGTGTGTACGTGTCCCGCTTGGCCGTGGTCATGTCCGCGATCCTCCCCCATGAGGGATCAGCCCCGCACAGGCGGGGACCATCGACGTTGTCCACAGGTTCCCCGGGCCCTCTTGTCCCGACCGATCGTTCGGTTACTCTAACTCCGTCCGTACGTCCCCGCCCGGCTCGATGAGGAGTTGGTCCGCCATGGCCTCCGCGCTCACCCCCCAGCAGCTGTCCGAGACCCACAGGACCACGCTCGACCAGGCCCTCGACGTGATCAGTACCCGCGCGTACTGGTCACCGCACCCCGAGCACCCGAAGGCGTACGGCGAGGGCGGCGCCCCGGGCAGCCTCGGTGCGGCCGAGGGCAAGGCCGCCTTCGACGCGCTGCTGGGCGCCCGGTTCGACCTGGGGCAGCCGGGCACCGACGGCTGGACCGGCGGCGAGGTCTCGCCGTACGGGCCGGAGCTCGGCATCGAGTATCCGCACGCCGACCTGGACGTCCTGCTGCCGGCGATGAAGGCCGGCACGGGCGCCTGGCGGGCGGCGGGACCGGAGATCCGGGCCCTGGTCTGTCTGGAGATCCTGGCGCGGATCAGCGCCCGCACCCATGAGCTGGCCCACGCGGTGATGCACACGAGCGGCCAGGCCTTCATGATGGCGTTCCAGGCGGGCGGCCCGCACGCCCAGGACCGCGGCATGGAGGCCGTGGCGTACGCCTACCGGGAGCAGGTCCGCACCCCGGAGACCGCCGACTGGTCGAAGCCCCAGGGCAAGCGCGATCCGCTGAAGCTGCACAAGTCGTTCATCACGTCCGGCCGCGGCGTCGCGCTGGTCATCGGCTGCAACACGTTCCCCACCTGGAACGGCTACCCGGGTCTGTTCGCCTCCCTCGCCACGGGCAATCCGGTGCTGGTCAAGCCGCACCCGCGCGCCGTGCTCCCGCTGGCGCTCACGGTGTCGATCGCCCGCGAGGTGCTGAGCGAGGCGGGCTTCGACCCGAATCTGGTCGCGCTGGCCGCCGAGCGGCCCGGCGAGGGCATCGCCAAGACCCTGGCGGTCCGCCCCGAGATCCGGATCATCGACTACACCGGCTCGACCGCCTTCGGCGACTGGCTGGAGGAGAACGCCCGCCAGGCCCAGGTCTACACAGAGAAGGCCGGCGTCAACACGATCGTCGTCGACTCCACCGACGACTACCGGGGCATGCTGGCCAACCTGGCGTTCTCGCTCTCGCTGTACAGCGGCCAGATGTGCACCACCCCGCAGAACCTCCTGATCCCCCGAGACGGCATCGCCACCGACGACGGCGCCAAGTCCTACGACGACGTGGTCGCCGACATCGCGGCCGCCGTCACCGGACTGCTCGGCGACGACGCCCGCGCGTCCGCCCTGCTCGGCGCACTGGTCAACCCGGACGTCAGGGGCCGGGTGGAGGGGGCCGGCGAGCTGGGCGAGGTGGCCCTGCCCTCGCGTGCGGTCGCCAACGCCGAATTCCCCGACGCGGTCGTGCGTACGCCGGTCGTCGTGAAGCTCGACGGCACCAAGCCCGACGACGGCGCGGCCTACCTCTCGGAGTGCTTCGGACCGGTGTCCTTCGCCGTCGCCGTCGAGTCGACGCCCGCCGCCCTGGACCTCCTGCGCCGCACGATCCGCGAGAAGGGCGCCATGACGGTCGGCGCGTACACCACCTCCCCCGAGGTGGAGCGCGCGATCGAGGAGGTATGCCTGGACGAGTCGGCCCAGCTCTCGCTGAACCTGACCGGCGGGGTCTACGTCAACCAGACCGCCGCGTTCTCCGACTTCCACGGCTCGGGCGGCAACCCGGCGGCCAACGCGGCCCTGTGCGACGCGGCCTTCGTCGCCAACCGCTTCCGCGTGGTGGAGGTGCGCCGCCAGGCGTAGGCGCTACCGGCGGGGGTCCGGGACGTCGGCGTGGCGCTGCACCCACGCGTGCATCGCGATGGCCGCGGCGGCGCCGGCGTTGATGGACCGGGTCGAGCCGAACTGGGCGATCGAGCACACCATCGTGGCGTGCTCGCGCGCTTCCTCGGTCAGGCCCGGGCCCTCCTGCCCGAACAGCAGGACGCAGCGGCGCGGCAGCTCGGTGCGCTCCAGCGGTACGGCGCCGGGGAGGTTGTCGATCCCGATGATCGGCAGCCCCTCGGCCGCCGCCCACGCGGTCAGGTCCGCCGTATCGGGGTGGTGGCGCACATGCTGGTAGCGGTCGGTGACCATGGCGCCGCGCCGGTTCCAGCGCCGCCGGCCCACGATGTGGATCTCCTTGGCCAGGAAGGCGTTGGCGGTCCGCACCACCGATCCGATGTTGAAGTCGTGGCCCCAGTTCTCCACGGCCACGTGGAAGTCGTGCCGCCGCAGGTCGAGATCGGCGACGATCGCCTCCCGTGTCCAGTAGCGGTACGCGTCACCGACGTTGCGCCGGTCGCCCTGGGCCAGCAGCTCGGGGTCGTAGCGCTCGCCCTCGGGCCAGGGCAGCGGGTGCGGCCCGACACCGATCGCCTGGCCGTAGCCGTCGTCGTACTGGAGGGGCTCCGTCGCAACGGGTTCCGCCGGGACGGGCCCCTCCGGGGGCTGCTGGGTTCTGCCGGTCTCACTGCTCACCCGACGAGCGTATGGCCCCCGCCGCCGCCCTGGCGCCGGGGCTCCTCCGTACCGCCGTGGCCGTCCTTCGCCGGTCCGGCCTCCGGTGGGTCAGCGGGTCCGTGCGCGGTGCCGGGCGTCGCGGGTGCTCCGGGCTTCCCCGGTGTACGGATGCGGCCGGGCAGCCGGGAGAGCAGTCGCCGCCTGCCGTTCGTGACCCGGACGCCCAACCACACGAGGAAGGCCGTCGGCAGGAACACGGCGTCGGCCGCGATCATCGCCATGGAGAAGAACGGCAGCCCGAGCAGCAGGGCGATCCCCGCGTGCTCGGCGATCATCGCGACCAGCAGGACGTTCTTGACCCGCCGGTTGAACAGCGTGAAGGGGAAGGCGACCTGGACGATGACCGTGCCGTACGTCAGCACCATCACCATCAGCCCGCTGGCGCCCAGGATGTCCGACAGGGCGGGCCACGGGGTGAAGTAGTCGAGGTTGAGCGGGTAGTAGAGCGCGGTGCCGTCCTGCCAGCGCGTGCCCTGGATCTTGTACCAGCCGGCGGTCGCGTAGATCAGGCAGACCTCGGCCATGATCACGGCGAGCGTGGCGTTGTGCGCGAGGTTGGCCAGCACGTCGAGCAGGGTGCGGGGCTCGCCGTGCGGCGAGTAGCGGTTCACGGCCCACCAGGCCGCGGCGGAGAGCCAGAGGATCCACAGCAGGGTCGGGAGCCACCAGGTGCCGCCGAGTCCGCCCATCAGCGTGGCCGCGACCAGGACGGGGCCGAGGAGCACCCAGAGCACCGGGCCCACGATGTCCCGCAGCGGCGGCAGACCCTCGGCGGCACGCCGCGCGTTGGCCGCCGCACGGCGGGCGTCCAGCGACCAGACCTGGGCGCAGCGCGTCAGCACCAGGTAGATCGCCATGAGGTGGACGACGTTGTCGCCGCCGTCGCCCATGAAGATGCTGCGGTTCTGCACCGAGAGCACGCCGACCATGAACAGGACGGACATGGTCCGGGTCCGCCAGCCGACCATCAGCGCCGCCGCGGACAGCAGCGTGAGGACGTACACCGCCTCGAACCAGACCGCGCTGTCGGTCCACATCAGGACGGAGAAGGCCTCGTTGCCGTCCGTGAGCTGTCGGGCCAGATCCCAGTGCCACGGGCTGTCCGGGCCGTACAGCTCATGGCGGTGCGGCAGCTCGCGCAGCAGGAAGAAGAGGTAGGTGGCGGCGAAGCCGATCCGGACGACGGCGCTCTGGTACGGGCCGAGGGCCGAGGCGGTGACGCGCTGAAGGCGACGTGCCAGACCGCCGCCGGGGCCGCCGACACCTTGAGGCCGGGGCCCAGCCGACCGGGGCCCGGTCAGCTGTGAGGCGGGGTTCTGCGGGGCCGGGTTCTGCGGGTTCTGGGGCGAGGGGATGGTCACTGGTTCGCCTCCGCGCGCGCCGCGTCCCGGCGCTGTCCCGCCGCATGCTCGGGAAGATCGTCGGGGGTCACGGTCCACCAGGGGAGTACGCGGTAGACGGGCCGGGTGCTGATCTTCTCGGTGCTCCACGGGGGCGGGGCGATGGAGCTGGTGGCGGAGCGGAGCTGGATGCGTTCGATCGTGCCGCCGTAGTCGCGCTCGCTCAGCCGCAGCATCGCGATGCGCCGCACATAGCGCTCGGAGAGATCTCCGCGCAGGCCGTTGGGGCGGTTCTCGCTGTCGTGGGAATTGACGTAGAAGTCCCAGCCCCGGCGGAGCTCGTTCTGGTCCACATGGCTGGGGAAGAGGTTGCCGCGTATGCCTTTGGCGTCCTCGTGGGTGAGGTTCATCCACCGCGTGGTGCGCCGGCCGTCGGCCCCCAGCACATCGGCCCGCACATGGACGGCGACGTTCTGCTGGAGCGGGTTGGGCGCGAAGAGCTTCCAGTTCTGCTCGAACTCCGGGTAGATCCAGCGGTCGATCGTTTTCCCGTGCTCTTTGGTCACCGTGTTCGACGGGGCGACGTGCAGGAACACCATGGCCACCTGCGTACAGGCGAGCAGTCCGATCAGGGACAGCGCCAGGGCCGCGACCACCTGGTAGGGAGTGGAGAGGCCGGCTATGCCCCGGCCGGTGACCAGGGGATCCGCCACCGGCGTCGAGGTCCTCGGGGGCGTCGGCGGTATGGCTTCGGGGGTGTCCCGCGCTTCCGCCGACCGGTTCGACGCCTGCGGCCAGGCGTCCTTACCCCCGCCCGCAGAGCTCCTGTCGTGGTCCGAATCCATCCCGCCCCGCTCACCGTCGATCACCACTCAGTTATCCACAGGGTTGACACCCTACGGGCCTCCGACTCACCATTGAAGCCAAGGAACCGAACGATCGGTCGGTAGGGAGCCCGGGATGGCGGCAGTGACTGCGGACCACACGACGCAGAAGACGCTCGGCACGGTGGACGGGGCGGAGGCGGAGGCCGCGGACCACCTCGCGGTCTTCGACGCGGCCGTGGCGGCGGACGAGCGGATCGAGCCGCGCGACTGGATGCCCGACGCCTACCGGGCGACGCTGGTCCGCCAGATGGCCCAGCACGCCCACTCGGAGATCATCGGCATGCAGCCCGAGGCCAACTGGATCACCCGGGCGCCCTCGCTGCGCCGCAAGGCGATCCTCATGGCCAAGGTGCAGGACGAGGCGGGCCACGGCCTGTATCTCTACAGCGCCGCCGAGACCCTGGGCACCAGCCGCGAGGAGCTGCTCGACAAGCTCCACGCGGGCCGCCAGCGCTATTCGTCGATCTTCAACTACCCCACGCTGACCTGGGCCGACGTCGGCGCGATCGGCTGGCTGGTGGACGGCGCCGCGATCACCAACCAGGTGCCGCTCTGCCGCTGCTCCTACGGCCCCTACGCCCGCGCGATGGTCCGTATCTGCAAGGAGGAGTCGTTCCACCAGCGCCAGGGGTACGAGCTGCTGCTCGCCCTCAGCCGCGGCACCGAGGCCCAGCACGCCATGGCCCAGGACGCGGTGAACCGCTGGTGGTGGCCCTCCCTGATGATGTTCGGCCCGCCCGACGACGCCTCGTCCCACTCCGAGCAGTCCATGGCCTGGAAGATCAAGCGGCACTCCAACGACGAGCTGCGCCGGCGCTTCGTCGACATCTGTGTGCCCCAGGCCGAAGCGCTGGGCCTGGAGCTCCCGGACCCCGACATCCGGTGGAACGAGGAGCTGGGCAGCCACGACTTCGGCGCGATCGACTGGACGGAGTTCCAGGAGGTCCTCAAGGGCAACGGCCCCTGCAACGAACAGCGGATCAGCCAGCGGCGCCGGGCCCACGAGGATGGCGCCTGGGTCCGGGACGCGGCGGCCGCGTACGCCGCCAAGCACGCCCCGGCACAGACATCGCCCCGGACACCGGCACCGGCATCAGCCCAGGCATCGGCATCGGCATCGGCATCGGCATCGGCATCGGCATCGGCACAGACCAGCGCGCCCGCGCAGCATGTGGAGGAGACGGCATGAGCAGCTCGACCGACTGGCCCCTGTGGGAGGTGTTCGTGCGCTCGCGGCGCGGACTGTCCCACACCCATGCGGGCAGCCTGCACGCGCCGGACGCCGAGATGGCCCTGCGCAACGCCCGCGACCTCTACACCCGCCGCTCGGAGGGCGTCTCGATCTGGGTGGTCCCGTCCACCGCGATCACCGCCTCCTCCCCCGACGAGAAGGACTCCTTCTTCGAGCCGGCCGGCGACAAGCCCTACCGCCACCCGACGTTCTACGAGATCCCGGACGGGGTGAAGCACCTGTGAGCGCCGCACTCGCCCTCGGCGACGACGCGCTGGTGCTCTCGCACCGGCTGGGGGAGTGGGCCGGCCACGCCCCCGTCCTGGAGGAGGAGGTGGCGCTCGCCAACATCGCCCTGGACCTGCTGGGGCAGGCGCGGGTGCTGCTCTCGCTCGTCGGCGACGAGGACGAGCTGGCCTACCTCCGTGAAGAGCGAGCCTTCCGCAACCTCCAGCTGGTCGAGCAGCCGAACGGGGACTTCGCCCGCTCCATCGCCCGGCAGCTCTACTTCTCGGTGTACCAGCACCTGCTGTACGGGCGGCTGGCCGCCGGGGACGGCGAGTTCGCCGGCCTGGCGGGCAAGGCCGTGAAGGAGGTGGCCTACCACCGTGACCACGCCGAGCAGTGGGTCCTGCGGCTCGGCGACGGCACCGAGGAGAGCCACGGCCGGATGCAGAGCGGCCTGGACGCGCTGTGGCGGTTCACCGGCGAGATGTTCCAGCCGGTCGAAGGGCTCGATTCCCCGGACTCCGGTGTCGACTGGGAGGAACTGCGGAGCAGTTGGCTCGCCATCGTCACCGATGTCGTCGAGCGCGCCACCCTGACTCTTCCGGCGGGCCCGCAGTCCGGGGGCTGGGCGGCGGGCGCGGGCCGGCAGGGCCTGCACACCGAGCCGTTCGGCCGCATGATCGCCGAGATGCAGCACCTGCACCGCAGTCACCCGGGGGCGTCATGGTGACCGACACCCGGCTGGAGGCCGAGCTGCGCGACCTGGCCGGCTCCGTGCCCGACCCCGAGCTCCCGGTGCTGACCCTGGCCGAGCTGGGCGTCGTGCGGGACGTCACGGTGGACGGCCCGGGCCGGGTGACCGTGCGGCTCACCCCGACGTACACCGGCTGCCCGGCGATCGAGGCGATGTCCGCCGACATCGAGCGGGTGCTGCACGACCACGGCGTCCCGGAGGTCTCCGTGGTCACGGTCCTGGCCCCGGCCTGGTCGACGGACGACATCAGCGCCGAAGGCCGCCGCAAGCTCACCGAGTTCGGCATCGCCCCGCCTCGCGCCCACAGCGCGGACGGCGGACCCGTGCCGCTGACGCTCTCGGTGCGCTGCCCGCACTGCGGCTCCACGGACACGGAGCTGCTCAGCCGGTTCTCCTCCACGGCGTGCAAGGCCCTGCGCCGCTGCGTCGCCTGCCGTGAACCGTTCGACCACTTCAAGGAGTTGTAGATGTTCCATCCGCTCCGGGTCAGCGCGATCGAACGGATCACGGACGACGCGGTGGCCGTGACCCTCGCCGTGCCGGCCGAGCTGCGCGAGACCTTCCGCCACACCCCCGGCCAGCATCTGAACGTGCGCTACAGCGTGGACGGCCAGGAGGTCCGCCGTTCGTACTCGATCTGTGCACCGGCCACCGAGCAGCCCGGCGAACCGGTGCTGCGGGTGGGCATCCGCATGGTCGAGGGCGGGGCGTTCTCCACGTACGCCCTGAAGGAGCTGGCCGTCGGGGACCAGGTGGAGGCCATGCCGCCGATGGGCCGCTTCGTCCTGAAGCCGCGCCCGGGCCTCTTCGCGGCGGTGGTCGGCGGCAGCGGCATCACCCCGGTGCTGTCCATGGCGGCCACCCTGCTCGACCGGGAGCCGACGGCCCGGTTCTGCCTGGTCCGCAGCGACCGCACGGCGGCCTCGACGATGTTCCTCGACGAGGTGGCCGACCTCAAGGACCGGTATCCGGACCGCTTCCAGCTGGTCACCGCGCTCTCCCGGGAGGAGCAGTCGGCCGGGCTCCCCTCCGGGCGGCTGGACGCCGAACGGCTCACCGGCCTGCTGCCCGCCGTCCTTCCGGTCGCGGAGGTGGACGGCTGGTTCCTGTGCGGGCCGCTCGGTCTCGTACGGGGCACGGAGAAGGCACTCAAGACGCTCGGCGTCGACCGGTCCCGGGTCCACCAGGAGATCTTCCACGTCGACGAAGGCCCCGCCGACGTGACGGTGGTCAAGGTCGCCGCCCCGTCCGACTCCGTGCTGACGGCCACGCTCCACGGCCGCTCCGGCAACTGGCCCGTGCAGGACTCCGAATCACTGCTGGAGACGGTGCTGCGGAGCCGCTCGGACGCTCCGTACGCCTGCAAGGGCGGGGCCTGCGGGACCTGCCGGGCGTTCCTCGTCTCGGGCGAGGTCCGGATGGACCGCAACTTCGCCCTGGAACCGGAGGAGACGGAGGCGGGCTTCGTGCTGGCCTGCCAGTCACATCCGCTCACCCCGGAGGTGGAGCTGGACTTCGACCGCTGAGGCCCAGCGGGCCACCGCGCTGTTCCCTTCCCGTAGAACCTGTTCTATCCAGACGACCCGTCAGGTCGTGCAGGGGCAACGGGAGGCTGGGACAGTGGACTTCACCTTCACCGAGGAGCAGCAGGCGGCCGTCGAGGCGGCCAGGGCCGTCTTCTCGGATGTCGCACCCGACCGCGTGCCCAGTCCCGCCCTGACCCCGGGCGCCGTGGCGGAGGACATCGACCGGCAGCTGTGGCACGAGCTGGCGCGCACGGACCTGCTCGGGCTCACCCTGTCACCGGATCACGGCGGCGCGGGGCTCGACCCGATCGCGCTCTGCCTGGTCCTGCGGGAGTCGGCCAAGGTGCTGGCCAGAGTCCCGCTGCTGGAGAGCTGTGCGGTGGCGATGGCCGTCCAGCGTTACGGCGATCGCGCCCTCGCGGCGGAGTTGCTGCCCCGGGCCGGCCGGGGCGAACTGATCCTGACCGTCGGTGCCAACGGACGCAGCGGCCACGATCCGGCCGAACTCGCCGTCACCGCACGGCCGTACGGGGAGGGCAGCGAGGCGGGCGACGGAGAGACCGACGCATCGGCCGGGGGCTCCGGCTGGATGCTCGACGGGGTCCAGTCCGCGGTCCCCTGGGCCCAGGCGGCCGACTGGATCGCCGTCCCCGCGCACACCACCGGAGGCCGCCCGGTCCTCGCCCTCGTGCCCCGTACCCGCGACGGCGTCACCCTGGCGGACCAGGTCTCCACCAGCGGTGAACGCCTGGCCGAGGTCCGGCTCGACGCCGTGCGCGTGGAAGCACGCGAGCTGATCGACGCGGCCGACTGCTGGGACTGGCTGCGGTCCCTGCTCACCACGGGGACGTGCGCACTGGCGCTCGGGCTGGGCGAGCGGGTGCTGGCGATGACCGCCGAATACACCGGTAAGCGCGAGCAGTTCGGGTTCCCGGTGGCGACGTTCCAGGCGGTGGCGGTGCAGGCCGCCGACCGGTACATCGATCTACGGGCGATGGAGGCGACCCTCTGGCAGGCCGCCTGGCGGATCTCCACCGACGCCGGGGGCCCGCTCCCGGCGGCGGGCGATGTCGCCGTGGCGAAGATCTGGGCCTCCGACGGCGTGCGCCGCGTCGTGCAGACCGCCCAGCATCTGCACGGCGGCTTCGGCGCGGACACCGACTACCCGCTGCACCGCTTCCACGCCTGGGCGAAGCAGATCGAACTCTCCCTCGGCCCTGCGGCGGCCCACGAAGAGGCGCTGGGAGACCTGCTGGCCTCCCACCCGCTCGGCTGACACCGCCCGGGCCCGAAGGACCGGCTCAGAGGACGAAGGCGGGCGTCCCGTTGTCCGTGACCATCGGGCGGCCGGCGCCGTCCCAGGCCTGCATGCCGCCGTCGATGTTCACCGCGTCGATGCCCTGCTGGACCAGGTACTGGGTGACCTGAGCCGAACGGCCACCGACCCGGCACATCACATACACGCGCCGACCGTCCTCGGCCGTCTCGGTCAGCTCGCCGAACCGGCCCACGAAGTCGCTCATCGGGATGTGCAGCGCACCCTCGACGTGACCGGCCGCCCACTCGTCGTTCTCACGGACGTCCAGGACGAAGCCGTCCGACGGCACCGCCGCGGCGTCCACCGAGGGCAGCGGGGCGAAATTCATGGGTCATGCCTTCTCTCGTACATACGCGGAAGAGTCGTCCACTCGCGGAGGAGTCATCCGGAACGCTACTGCACCCCGCCTGCCGCACCCTGCCCACTGCGCCTACCGCGTCATCTCCGCGAGCTCGGCCTCGCGCCGGGACACCTCGCCCAGCAGCTGCTCCGCGATGTCCTCCAGCAGCTGGTCGGGGTCGTCCGGGGCCATCCGCAGCATCGAGCCGATCGCGCCGTCCTCCAGCTCCTTGGCGAGCACCGTCAGCAGCTCCTTGCGCCGGCTGAGCCACTCCAGCCGGGCGTAGAGCTCCTCGCTCTCGCTCAGCGGGGCCGGTGGCTGCACCGGTCCCGCCGCCCACTCCGCCACGAGCTCCTTGAGCAGTTCGACGTCGCCGCGCCCGTAGGCGGCGTTCACCCGGGCGATGAACTCGTCCCGGCGCTGGCGCTCCACCTCGTCCTGGGCGAGGTCCGGGTGCGCCTTGCGGGCCAGCTCCCGGTAGAGCCTGCGGGCCTCCTCGCTCGGCCTGACCCGCTTCGGCGGCCGGACCGGCTGCTCGGTGAGCATGGCCGCGGCCTCGGGGGAGAGGCCGTCGGTGTCCATCCAGTCGTGGAACAGCTCGTCGACCCCGGGCATCGGCATGACGACCGCCCGCGCCTCGCGCGCCTTGCGCTCGTCCTCCGGATCCCCGGTCCTGGCCGCCCGCGCCTCCGCGATCAGCGCGTCCAGCTCGTCGAGGCGGGCGTACATCGGGCCGAGCTTCTGGTGATGCAGCCGGGAGAAGTTCTCGACCTCCACCCGGAAGGTCTCCACCGCGATCTCGAACTCGATCAACGCCTGCTCGGCGACCTGCACCGCCCGCGCCAGCCGCGCCTCGGGACGCGGCTCGGCGTCCTCGGGTCCGTCGGGCTCCCCGGCAGCGGCGCCCGCGGCACCGGCAGCGTCCGCCGCTCCAGGCGCGTCCTCCGCTTCAGAGGCGGGCCCGGGCGCGTCCTGCGCTTCGGAGGCGGGCCGGGGCGCGTCCGGCCGGTCGTTCTCCTGCCGGTCGTTGTCCTGCCGGTCTTCATCGTTCCGGGTGGTCGGCACCCCGGCGGCTTCGTGGGTCACCCGTCCAGCGTATGGCCACGACCCGGCCCCACGGCACACGCGGTGGGACCGGCCCCGGGGCCCGGCGCCTCCGGAACCGGGCCCCACCGCCTCACGGATCCGTCATACACCGAACTCGGCGGCCAGCCTGCCCGCCTTGATCGCCCGCAGCAGATCGGCGTGATCCGCTTCCGTACGGTCGGCGTACGTCACCGCGAACGCGGCCACCGCCTCGTCGAGCTCGTCGTTCTTGCCGCAGTAGCCCGCCAGCAGGCGGGGGTCTGCGCTGTGGGCGTGCGCCCGCGCGAGCAGCGCGCCGGTCATCCGCCCGTAGTCGTCGACCTGGTCGGCGGGGAGCGCGGCGGGATCCACGCTGCCCTTGCGGTTCCGGAACTGCCGGACCTGGAACTGCCGGCCGTCTACGTCGGCCCAGCCGAGCAGGATGTCGCTGACGACCTGCATCCGCTTCTGCCCGAGCACCACCCGGCGGCCCTCGTGCGCCACCTCCGGCACGTCGAAACCGACCGCGGGCAGATAGGGGGCGAGCACCGAAGGGCGTGCCTCCTTCACCTGGAGGACCAGCGACTCCCCGCGGTGGTCGAGCAGCAGCACCACATAGGACCGGGTTCCCACACTGCCGGTGCCGACCACCCGGAACGCCACGTCGTGGATCGTGTACCGGGCCAGCAGCGGCACCCGGTCCTCGGAGACGGTGGAGAGATAGCCGCCGAGACCGGCGGCCACAACCGCGGCCTCGGCGTCCGGCACCCGGCGCAGCACGGGCCCGGCGTCGACGAAGCGCCGGCCGCCGTCCGGGCACTCCTCGGTGGACCGGGCGGCGAAACGGGCGCTGGTGTTGCTGCGGGCCTTCTCCGAGACCCGCTCCAGGGTGCCGACCAGGTCACGCGCGTCCGTGTGCGAGACGAGCTCCTCGTCCGCGATCGCGTTCCAGGCGTCGAGCGCGGGCAGCTTGGCCAGCAGCCGCATCGTGCGCCGGTAGGCGCCGACGGCGTCGTACGCGCCCCGGCGGCAGGTGTCCTCGTCGGCCCCGGCGGCCCGGCCCGCGAGCACCAGGGAGGTGGCGAGGCGCTTCAGGTCCCACTCCCACGGCCCGAAGACCGTCTCGTCGAAGTCGTTCAGATCGATGACCAGGCTGCCCCGGGCATCGCCGTAGAGGCCGAAGTTGGCCGCGTGCGCGTCGCCGCAGAGCTGGGCTCCCACGCCGGTGACCGGGCTGCCCGTCAGGTCGTGGGCCATCAGCCCGGCGGCACCCCGCAGGAAGGCGAACGGGGTGGCGGCCATCCGGCCCACCCGTATCGGCGTCAGACCCGGCACGCGGCCCCGGTTCGACTCCTCGACGGCCCGCACCGCGTCCGGCCGTCCCGGCGGCAGTACCAGTGAGGCGTGCGAGGACCGCGGCACCCGGTCGCGGAGCGCCTTGCCCACGGCCTTCGGCGAACTCGCTGCCCCAGGGCGGGCGAACCCTGGCACGACAGGAATGCGCGGATCCGGCTCCTCGGCACGCTGTTCAGGCATCGTCGTCCCGGTTGCGCCCATGGAGCGTCGCCTCCCCCACCCTCGTACACGCTCTTCGGCTGCCCGGCTGTCCCGCCCGGCCAGCAGCCCTGCCCAGCAGCGGCCGAGCACGACGGTACCGCCGATTCGGCAGCCTGTATCAGCAACCGCTGCCGGACTCCGGCGCCAGATAGATGTCCGCCCACTGCCCCAGTTCCTTGAGCGCGGGCTCCATCGCGGCGCCGGCCTCGGTGAGCCGGTACGCGACGCGCAGCGGCGGTCCCTCGTCGACCTCGCGGATCACCAGGCCGGCCGTGCCGAGCTCGGTCAGCCGGTCCGAGAGCATCCGCTCGCTGATCCCGGGAATCGCCCGGCGCAGCTCGGCGAAGTGCACCGGTCGCTGCAGCAACACCGAGACGATCGGGCCGGTCCAGCGCTTGCCGAACAACTCGAAGACGCGACTGATCCCCACATCGACCCGCTGACAGGCCTGTTCGCCGTGATCCGCCATACCCCTAGCGTACTGCGCCGCCGTGGGCAGCTTACTAAAAATAAGTAGCTGTGGTATTAGTAGTTACGTACGGAATGGATACCACCCGGACGCCCGTGAGGTCCCATCGCCCCACCCGCGCCCCCTTCCCCTCTCTGTGGAGATCCCCATGGCCACGCTTCTGCACCTCGACTCCGCTGTCTTCCCCCAGGGCTCCGCCTCCCGCGACGTCACCGCCGCGTTCGTCGAGGCCTGGCGCGAGCAGCACCCGGACGGCACCGTCGTCCATCGCGACCTGGCCGCCGATCCGCTGCCCCACCTGGACGCCGGCGCCACCGCCGCGGGCGCCGACGACCCGCTGCGCCGGGAGCTGGCCGACGAACTGGCCGCGGCGGACGCCGTCCTGATCGGCGCACCGATGTACAACTTCACGATCCCGTCCACCCTCAAGGCCTGGCTGGACCAGGTGATCATCGTCGGGCACAACGCGGGACCGGACTCCCCCGTCGCCGGAACCCCGGTGACCGTCGTCGCCAGCCGCGGCGGTTCGTACGCGCCGGGCACCCCGCGCGAGAGCTTCGAATTTGTCCAGAATTACTTGGCGAAGGTGTTCGCGGGCATGTTCTCCGCCGAGGTGGACTTCATCGTTCCGGAGCTGACCCTCGCCCACTCGCAGCCCTCGATGGCCGAACTGGTCCCGCTCGCCGAGGCTTCCCGCGCCCAGGCGCTCGACGACGCCCGGGCGAAGGCGAAGGCCCTCGCCACCCGCCTCGCCGCCTGAGAGAACCGCAGACCCAAAGAAAGCGGCGGGGCCGCGGAGCTCTACGAGC
>NZ_JBHXJG010000054.1:0-33678 GCF_042723425.1 Streptomyces sp. NPDC058375
GCCGTCTTCCCGTGCCGGAGCGGGCACAGCAAGACGGCGGCACGGGAAGACGGCACGGCGAGACTCAGGGAAGCGGCGCGGGGAGACGCGGGAGGGTCACGTTCCGGCGGAAGTGGTGGGGGTGGAGGTGGGAGTGGGCGGGGCGGATCGCTCGCCCGGAGCCGGAGCGGCCGGGAGCTGCTTGATGGCGTCGACCACGGCCCGGTCCGTGACGGCGGTGTGGCCCCGGACCGTCCCCTCCTTGACGCCCTCCGCGTCACGCGTCTGGACGGTGCGCTCCCCCAGATACGTGTACGTCTGGCGGTCGAAGATCCACTCGGTGCGCGCACCGTCCGCCTCGTCGGCACGGGCGATGGCGACCCCGTGCCGGCCGATCGCGTCGGCGGAGTCGTCGACGAGGACGACGCCGGGGATCCGGGCCGCGGCACGGTAGAGGCCGGCCGCCAGCTTCGGCGGGACCACCTGCTCCCTCAGCAGGTCGCCGATGGTGGTGAAGGCCCGCTGGTCGGGACCGTTGCCCTCGCCCTCGGTCTCGTCGTAGATCTTCTTCAACAGGAGATCCGGGTCGGTGGGCAGGGTTCGCAGGTAGTCGTAGCTGGGTGCGTTGAGCGACGGCTGCGACGGCCCGGGGCCGTCCAGGGTGATGCCTTCGCGGTCGATGGCCTCCTTGTACGGCTCCATCAGCCAGCCCGTGCCGCCGTCGGGCGACATCCAGACCTCGCGGGGGTGGAGCTTTTCGACGTAGCTCTCGTTCTTCCCGTCGGCGCCGTCCCACGTGACCATCCAGGAGACTTCGCTCCGGACGTAGAGGAACTGCCCCGGACGCGGCTCGGGCAGCTCGGTCCTCGCCGCCGCCCCGGAGATGTCGGCGACCGCGCCCGCCAGCCCCTCGGTGCTGCCCCGGGCCACCTGTACGACGGGGGCGGGAACGGTACCGGCGGGCGGGGCGGCCGCACTGCCGGGACCTCCGGAGCCGCTGGGGCCGCCGGTGAGGGCGGCGACCCCGGCGGCGGCGACCAGGAGGGCGGCGCCCGCGCCGACCAGGACCGGACGGCGGCCGGGACGGCGCGTCGGCCGGGAACCACTCCCGGCGTCGGGCGTCAGGTTTCGGGCTCCGGGCGCCAGGCCCCCGGCGCCGGGCGTCAGGCTTTCGGCACCGGGCGTCAGGCTCTCGGCGCCAGGCGTCAGGTTCCGGATCTCGTTCCTGATCTCGTTCCGGATCTCGGTCATCAGGTGCTCCTCAAGGCCGCTCAAGCGGTCGGAGGAGAGTTCCGGATCACCGGGCGCGGGCAGCAGCCGGGCCAGTTCCGCGTGGTCGAGCGGCTCATCGCGCCGCCGCCAGGGGGTGCGGATCATCGGGTTCTCTCCTCGTTCGACCGGGCCGCTGTGGTGCGGCCACCCTGTACTTGTCCGCCCGCCCCGAGGGGTTCCGTGCCCGCCCCGAGGGATTCCGCCCTGCCTCCCCGCCGGCGCAACTCGCTGTCGGTGAGCTTGCGGAGCCTGGCCCGCGCACGGGACAGCCGGGACCGCACGGTGCCGACGGGCACGCCGAGCGCCTCGGCGGCCTCGGCGTACCCGAGACCGGACCACACGCAGAGCGCGAACACTTCCCGCTCGGCCCGCCGCAGTTGCCCCAACGCCACTTTGGCTGCGGCGAGTTCGTCGGAGTCGGCGATCCGCCCGACGAGTTCGTCGGCGAAGTCGGGCAGGACGTCCCGTAACGGCACCCTGGCCAGGGCCCGTTCATGGCGGCGGGCGGCGCGCCCGGTGTTGCGCAAGACGTTGACGGCGATGCCCATCAGCCAGGGTCGCGGGCTCTCCCCCTCGTCGCGCAGCTTCCCGCGCAACCGCCACGCCTCCAGAAACGTCAGCGACACCACGTCCTCGGCCGCGCTCCAGTCCCCGGTGATCCGGACGGCGTGCCGGTAGACGAGCTGGGCATGATCGCGGAACAGCTCCCGGAAGGCGTCGGGATCCCCCGCGCGGATACGCGCGTGCATCGAGTGGCTCACCTCCTGACTTGTCCGCCCGCGCGGACAGGTTCCGGTGACGCGCGTCACAGTGAACCAGCCCCGACCGCCGGGGCTCGACGCCGCCTACACGCCTTCTACGCCGTCTGAGCGCCTCCTCTAGGCCGCCTGAGCGCCGGGGCGCTTGAAGACCTGACGGCCGTGCCAGAGAACGAACTCCGGATCGACCGCGGGCTGCCCGGGCCGGGGCGCCGCGACCGGCTGCCCGTGGAGGGCGTCGACGGCACGCCCGGCCGGGCCGCGCGCCACGTAGAGGGGAGGGACCTGTATCCGCAGGTCGGGCAGGAGCCCCAAGGCGCCCAGGTCGAAGAGCGTGTGGTGCAGTGAACACAGCGACAGCCCGTTGGCGATCTCGTCCGGGCCGTCCTGGCTGTGCCAGCGCACATGCGCCGCCTCCAGGCCCACGGGATTACGGCCGAGCGCCCCGTCGAAGCCGCAGAACGCACAGGCGTACGCGTAGGCCATCAGGACCTCCTCGGCGAACCCGGACCTCCGCCGCCGCGCCCTGCCCCGCCCCGGCAGCTGCGCCGCCTCGTCGAGGAGGTCCGGGTCGAGCCCGACGGCGTCCCGGACGAGCGGCTCCAGCGCCGGCGTGAAGTGCTGTTCGAGCAGGAGCCGGACAGCCGCCGCGAAGATGCCCGGCTCGGCCAGCACCAGTTCGACCTCGGGCCGGAACCGTCCGTGGGCCCCCCGGCCGCGCAGCAGGCTCCCGCGCTCGGCCACGTCGGTACCCATCGGCAGCCCGTCACGGTCCCGCAGATCCCACAGGCTCCGCTCCAGATGCACGAACGGCATCGCGGCCCGCTCCCGCGCCCGGGTCCGGCTCGTCACGGCCGGCCCGAAGTCATTGATCAGCCGGCTGACGGGCTCCTCGGCCTCGTCGTACGTCACCGCCGAACTGCCGCCCGCGGCGAACCTCCCCAGCAGCCAGAGCACCAGCAACGGCTTGTGCGGAGCCCGCCGCCCGCCCACGCGGGCCCTCTTCAGCGCTGACAGCAGAGCCAGCAACTCTTCTCGCGTCACCGAACCAGCCGTTTCACCGAGCACTCCCAGGACCCCGGCAGCAAACCCCACCCACGACCGGCCGCACAAGCCGGACGGCGGCCCCCACGCACCTCGCGCGAGCCCCCGGGCATCCCCCGCGCGAGCGCCCGGCCACGCGATCACCGACCCGCCGAGCCGCTGCCGACCCAACCGCTACACTGGCGGCGGTAGCCCGGCCTGCACGGCGGGGCCACCGCGTCGCATCCCAGCCTTCGTAGCTCAGGGGATAGAGCACCGCTCTCCTAAAGCGGGTGTCGCAGGTTCGAATCCTGCCGGGGGCACAACGCGTAACGGCTCTGACCTGGGGTTCATCCCCCAGGGAGGACTGCCACTCGGCCTCGGACTCCTCGTCCGAGGCCGTTCCCGTGAGCGAACGGGAAGTCGCCTTCCCTGATTCGTCCCCACGGATCAGCATCTTGCGCACGGATTCATCGACCTCACCGAGCTCGGTGCCCGCCCCGGGGCGAGCCGAACCGGCAGTGGCACGGGCTCGCGGCATCAACTCGACTTGGGCGACGGGGTTGTCACCAACCCCACGGCCGACCTGTCCGGGTTCGCCGACGCCGGCATCCGGCTGCTGGACGCGGAGGGAACCCCACTCGGCCAGGTGGACGTCTCCGACGGTCGCGCCGGCGAAACCGCCCTCGTCCTGGGGTCGTTCCGTCGCCGCGCCAACGGGGACTGGGAGTTCGTCACCGGAGGCAAGAGGTACCGAGGCGGGTTGGAGGAACTGGTCCAGGAGTACGGCATCGACGTGGAATAGGCCCGGCCCACCTGACGTCGCCTACGCCCGATTCGTGGCCTCGTCCACGATTTCGTCGATCACATGCGCCGCTATCCGGGCCATCAGCGGGTTCGCCTCCCGGTAGTGCGCGAGCTCCAGCAGGGCGATGGACAGCGCCCAGCCCCGCCCCCGCATCCAGGTGGCGTCGTCGGCCGCGATCGCCGTACGGAACGTCTCCCTGGCCCCGGCCGTCAGCAGGTACCAGGCCGCGATCAGGTCGACCGCGGGGTCGGCCAGGCCTGTGCAGCCGAAGTCAATGACCGCGGTGAGACGGCCGTCCGCGACCAGGACGTTGCCCGGCTGGAGGTCCCCGTGGACCCAGACCGGGCGGGCCGCGAAGGGCGGGGCGGACAGGGACTCCTTCCAGGACGCGGCGACGGCCTCCGCGTCCACGACCCCGCCCAAGGCCGCCAGCGCCTTGCGGGTCGCCGGGTCGCGGGAGGCCAGGGGTTCGCTGCGGTACGCGGGCGGGGCGTCCGCCGGGTCGATCCGGCGCAGCGCCAGCACGAACTCCGCCAGGTCCGCCGCCAGTAGGTCGGAGGACGACGAGGCGTCGCCGGGGCCCGGGTTCGTGCCGTCCAGCCAGGTGCAGACCGACCAGGGACGGGGGAACGCCTTGCCCGGGGCCCCCTGGGCGAGCGGGAGCGGTACGGGGAACGGCAGTTGCTCGGCAAGTCGCGGCAGCCAGCGGTGCTCCGTCGCCACATCCGCCGCACTGCCATCGGTACGGGGCAGCCTCACGGCCTTGTCGGCGCCCAGGCGGTAGATCGCGTTCGCGGTCCCGCTCGCGTCGACCGCCTCCACGGGCAGGTCCGCCCAGTGCGGGAACTGGGCGGCGATCAGGCCGCGTACGAGCGACGGTTCAATGATCATGCACCGATCGAACCAGGTGACCCCGGGCGCGCACAACGCATTCCCCGGTCCTCTGCCGTGCGGAAATCCGGTGCGGCGCGGCGCACCCGTACGAGAGGATCTGCGGCCATGACCCGCCCATCGCGCACCCTCGTCCTCCCGCCCCAACTCACCTCCTCAGCAAGGACGTTACGCACCACCGCCCTGCGGCGCGGGCTGCGCATCGTGGAGGCGACAGCCTCCGCCGTACCGGAGGGGCTGGGGCGGCCCGGGTGGGCGGGCGGCACCGGGAACGCGGCGCACGCCGTGCATCTGCATGCCGGGCCCTCCTTCGCCGACGTCGTGGCCCCCACCCTCGGAATCGCCCTCCTGGAGGCGCCCGCCGACTGGCTCGCCCGGCTCCCCCGGGCGCTCACCCGGCGGGAGGTCCGGGCGATGCCCATCGGTGAGGCGTACCGGCTGCGACGCCCCGCCTTCGTCAAGTCGCCCAACGACAAGAGCATTTCGGCGCTCGTGTACGCGGACGGCTCACGGCTGCCCGGACCGGATGCCGTGGATCCGGCGACCGTGGTGCTGGTAAGCGACGTGATGACGTTCACCGTCGAGTACCGGCTCCATCTGCTCGACGGGGCCGTCCACACCGCCGGGCAGTACGCCGAGGGCGGCCGGCTCCGGCTCGGGTCGGCGGACCGTGACGCGCTCGCCTTCGGGCGGGAGGTGCTCGCCACCGCCGGGGGCAGCCTGCCCTCCGCGATCGTCGTCGACGTCGGCCGCGACGACGGGGGGAGATGGGCGGTGATCGAGGCCAACGCGGCCTGGGCCAGCGGCTGTTACGAGGCCGACCCGAGCCGGGCCCTAGACACCGTCCTCCGCGCCGCCGGACCCGCGACGGACCTGTCGCCGCACGACCGCGCGTTCGTGCGGTAGGGCACGCGGCACGCCAGTCAGTGCGCGGCACGCCCGCCCGTGCCCGGCACACCCGCCCGTGCCCGGCACGCCCGTGCACGGTACACCCGCCCGTGCCCGGTACACCCGCCCGTGCCCGGTACACCCGCCCGTGCCCGGTACGCCCGTCAGTGCCCAGCACGTTCGTCAGTGCCCGGCACGCGCCTCAGCGGCAGGCACACGCCTCAGTGGCAGGACGCTCTCATCTGCGCCGCCGCGTGGTGCGCGCCGACCCGTCGCGCGTCGCCCCAGTCCCGGCCCCGGTCGATGAGCTGCACGGCGAAGACGTCCCCCTTGACCGGGTAGCTGCGCACCGGGACCTCGCTCCCCCGGTGTTCCGTCTGGAGCACCGCGAACCCCGTGTACGCGGAGTCCCCGTCGTCCGGGTCCGAGAGCACCCGGTAGACGGTCGGCTCCCCGGCGGCGTCGCGCGGGCGGCCGCTGTCGGGGACGAAGACGGTCAGCGCGCACTCGCTGAAGCCCCGGCCCAGCCGCCAGGACCAGGTGGCCGTGGAGCCCCGGTCCTCGGTCGGGCTGCCCGACATCGGGATCGCGCTGAACCGGCCGTCGCACCCGCCGCCGTCGAAGCCGCCGTTCTCGACCGTGTACCAGCCGGCGTCGCCGCTCTCGAACCGGCCGCGTTCCCGGTACGTTCCCGCCGCGCAGCCCGGGCCCGCCCACTGCGTGAAGCGTTCCCCGTCCGGCGGGGGCGCCGACGAGGCCCCTGAAGGGTCCGGGACGTCCGGGACGCCCGGGGCTTCCGTGCCCGTGCCCGTACCCGTACCCGTATCGGGATCCGTGCCCGCGTCCGGCCCCGGGACGATCCTCGTGGGGGCCGCGCCGCCGATCCGGTCGGGTACCGCGCCCGCCCGGCCCGCCGCGTCCGTACGGCTGCTGCCGCCGCCCACGCTCCCGCCGCCCGAGACCAGCAGCGAGGCAACGGAGACCAGGCCGCCGACCGCCACCACGACGCCCGCCGCGAGCAGGGCCCTGCGTCGGCGGGGCAGTGTGGAGAGGCGGCCCGCCAGCGTCTCGCGCGCGACCCAGGAACCGTCCACCCCCGCCGGGCGGGACGCCCCCGCCCCGCAGCCGGGGCAGACCATTCCGGGCAGCGGTCCCCGGCGTCCGCCGCCGCAGTGTTGGCACCTCGTGGCGTTCATGGCAGAACACCTTGCCAGGGCGCCGCCCCCAGAGGGAGATCCCGCACCCGATGGCCCGTACACGGGACGGGCGCCAACGGAACGGACGAGGGCCCGTCAGCTCAGTTCTTCCGGGCACGGTGTGCCCGGCTGGAGTTGGTACGGGGCCGCCAGCCGGTACACGCCCGGTCGCGGCGCGAGCAGTTCGGTCCACTCGTCGCCGTACGGGCCCTCCTCGACCTTGTTCAGGCAGCCGTGGGTGTTGAGGTACGTCTTCGGGGCGGTGTCGTCCACCTGCGACCGCTCCTTCGACTCCTCGGTCTCCAGCGGGCGCTCCACGCTCTTGCCCTTCTCGTCGACGAGCGCGAGCCAGCGCGTGTACGGGATCCGGATCAGCACCCGGCCCGCCGACTTCACGGTGATCGTCAGCTCGTCCGCGCCCGCCCGCTCCACCGTCGCGGGCGGGTCGGCGAGCGGCACCGGGTCCAGCACCCGGTAGAGCTTCCAGTTCGCGTCGCCCCAGATCTGGCGCAGGTACGGCTGGCCCTGCTCGACCAGCTCCGCCTCCTGGACCGCCCCGTTGTCCGGCCGGTCCTTGGGCAGCACCACGTAGTGCACGGCCCAGCGGTCCAGCCACTCCCGGTAGTTCACCGGGTCGAGCGTGTCGTCGTAGAAGAGCGGGTTGCGCTTCATGTCCGCCTGGCGGTTCCAGCCGCGCGCCAGGTTGACGTACGGGGCGAGCGCCGACGATTCGCGGTGACTGCTCGCGGGCACCACCTCGACCCGGCCGCGCTCCGCCTGCACCTGCTGGAGCTGGTTGACCAGCGGGGCCAGTTCGCGGTTCCAGGACGCGGCGGGGGCGGTGCGGACGATGTCGTCGACGCCCTTGAAGCCGATCCAGAAGTTGAGGCCCACGAAGGCCAGGACCAGGGCGTACCAGCGGCGGCTGCGCGGCGCGGTGTACGGCAGGGCGGCGAGCAGGGCCACCCCCGCGAAAAGCATCGCCATGCGCGTGATGTTCGACCCGATCTGCGAGTCGACGACATACGTGAGGAGCGTCCCGAGTCCGTAGACGGCCGCGGCGGTGCGGACCGTGCTCCAGTCACGCGGTACGAGGACGAAGACCAGCACCGCGAAGACGAACGGCAGCGACAGCGTCCCGAGCGACATCGGCTGCGTACCCGAGAAGGGGAACAGCCAGGCGGAGAGCCCCACCACGGCGACCGGCGCGAGGCCGATGGCGTAGGCGCCTGGTCGTCGTTTGTGCAGGAACAGCGCCGCCGCGACGACGCCCAGGAAGAGTCCGGCGACCGGGCTGGACGCGGTCGCGAGCCCGGCGAGCGGGGCGGCGACGGCGGCCTTGGCCCACCGCTTGTACCGCCACCGGTAGGGCCAGCAGAACACCGCCGCCACCGCGCCGACGGCGAACATCATGCCGAGCCCGAACGTCACCCGGCCCGACAGCGCGTTGCACAGGAACGCGAAGACCCCGGCGAGCGAGCAGGCCAGCGGATTACGGACGGCCGGGACGCGTACCAGGATCAGCGCGGTCAGCGCGGAGGAGACCGTGCCGACGATCATCATCGTCGTGCGGACGCCGAGCAGCGACATCAGGTAGGGCGAGACCACGCTGTACGAGACGGGGTGCATGCCCCCGTACCAGGCCAGGTTGTACGCGGTGCCGGGGTGCCGGCCCACGAACTCGGCCCAGGCGTCCTGCGCGGCGATGTCGCCGCCGGTGTTGGCGAAGAAGAAGAACCAGAGGAGGTGAAGTACGGCGGCGGCCGCCGTCGCGATGGTGACGGGGTGCCGCAGCAGCCGACGGGCCCGGGCGTGCGGGGTCTCCTCGGGCGCGGTGGGGCCCGCGGACGAGCCGGAGGTGGGGCTCGCGGGTGAGCCTGCGGTGGGTTCCGCGACAGAGCCCTCGGTGGGTTCCGCCGCGGATTCCTCGGCGGGAGACTCCGGGGCTCGGGGCGACGGCACGCGCACCTGCAGGGCATCGCCCCCGGCACCGGTGGTCTCGTCCGCCTCGCGGCCGGGCTTCGGCTCCGCGGTGGTCACTACGGCTCTCCCCGTCCTCCGCCGGCCCCGTACCTCTTCGTACCTCGTACCTCTTGGTACGTCCTCAAGGACGCGTCCCAGCACCCTTGAGTTGTCCGGGGACGCTAACACGTACCCCCGGCACGCTTCTCCGTCATAAACGGCACGCTTCCCCGTACAGACGGTGGAGGGCGGGCTCCCGCCCTCCACCGCTCCCGTGCCTCAGCCGATCCTGGTCAGCTTGTCGCCGAAGGCCGGCTCGGTCAGATCGCCCTGGAGCACGACCGGCGCCGTGACCTTTCCGGTGCCCGTTCCCACGGTCACCATGCCGACCTCGCTCCCGGCCTTCGCGGCGTGGTCGATGCCCTTGCCGTTGTCCGTGACCTTGAGCTCGACCTCCAGGCCGGACCAGCCGACCGCCTTGAGGTTCTTGGTGGCGACCACCGGGGTCTGCCCGCCGAAGCCGTTGTCCACGTACCCGACGACATCGCCCTTCTTCACCACCGTCGCCGAGGTGGCGGCCTCCTGCGCGTCCTTGATCAGCTTCAGGCTGTTCTGAAGGGACAGCTCCAGGCTGTCGTAGACCCGGCCGGTGCCCGCCTGCTGGCCCATCACCGCTCCGTAGATCCACAGCATCTTGCCGTCGACCTTGGTGTTCGCGGACCAGAGCAGGTTGCCGCCCGCCGGGGTGGAGGAGCCGGTCTTGATGCCGCTCACGCCCGGCTGGAGCAGGAGGTTGTTGTTGTTGTAGATCTTGCCGTCGATGCCCTCGATCTCGACCTCGGGCATGTCCACGATCTTCCGGAAGACCTCGTTGCGCATGACCGCCTGCGCCAGCTTCAGCTGGTCGGTGGCGGTGGAGACGGTGGTCTTCTCCAGGCCGCTCGGGTCCGTGTACGTCGACCCGGTCATGCCGAGGTCCTTGGCGGCGTCGTTCATCTTGTCGATGAACTTGTCCTCGCTCCCCGCGTCCCAGCGGGCGAGCAGCCGCGCCGCGTTGTTCCCCGAGGGGATCATCAGCAGCTGGAGCATCTGCCGCTGGGTCAGCTTCTGTCCCTTGGTCAGCGGGGCCGTCGACTCGTCGGGCCGCTTGGACTCGTCCTCCGCCTTCTGGTCGACAGTGATCGTCTCGCCCCCCTCGTCACCCTTGAGGGGGTGCTCCTCAAGGATCACGTAGGCGGTCATGACCTTGGCGACGCTGGCGATCGGGGCCGGCTTCTGCGCGCCCTCGGAACCGAGCGAGCCGACGCCGTCCACCATCACGGCCGACTGCCCCTGGCCCGGCCAGGACAGCTTCGTCGCCCCGCCGTCGAAGGTGTACGTCGGCTTCGCCGTGAGCTCCAGCGAGGGCTCCGGCAGCGGGCGCATCACCTGCACGATCGCAAAGACGATCAGCAGGAGGAGCACCAGCGGGGTCCAGATCTTGACCCGGCGGACAGCGGTCCGGACCGGGGTCTCCGGCGGCGGCGGGGTGTTCGTCAGCTCGGCGAGCAGGTCGAGCGGCGGCCTCGGCGGAAGCGGCTGCTGCCGGGTCCGCTCGGCCGCCGCCCAGGAGGGGGCGGCGGGCGCCGGTACGGCCGGAGAGCCGGCCTCCGGGGTACGCGCGGGCGCCTGGGGCCCGGCCGCAGGCGCGGGCTCGTGCTCCGCCCCGGACCCGGCCTCGGGTCCGGACTCCGGCTTGCGGGGCGCGGGGGCGGACCGTACGTCGTCGGAGCGCAGCGGCACGAAGGTGCTCGTGCGCTCGACGTCGCTCTCGGGCTTGGTCCCGGACCTGTCTTCGGGCTTGTCCTCGGGCTTGCTCCCGGGCTTGCTCCCGGGCTTGCTCTCGCGGGGCGGGAGCTTCAGCGCGGTCGTCGCCTGGTCGACGCGGTCGGCCGGCTTTGCGGCCTTGAAGATGGCGGTGGGCTGATCGATTCCTCGCAGGTCGGAGGCCTCGTCGGCGTCCGGCTCGGAGGCCGCCTCGGCGTCGGAGGCGGTGTCCGGCTCGGCGTCGGCCTTCGGCTCGGGCTTCGGCTCGTCGTCCTGCTCGTCCTGCTCGTCCTTCGGCTTCGGCTCCGCGTCCGCCCCGGGAACGGGCGCAGGCTCCGCTTCCGCCTTCGCCTCGGGCTTCGCCTTCGCGGAGGGCACGTCCTCGTCGGCGGCCTCGGGCTTCGCCTCGGAGTCCGTGTCACCGTCGGTGCCCGCCGCGGGCTTCGCCTCGGCCGCGGCATCGACCCAGGCGGCCACCACGGCACGCAGGCGGCCGTCCCCGGCCTCGTCCCCGGACTCCGGCTCGTCCGCCGATCCTTCCGCAGGCGTCTCCGCAGCCGTAACCGCAGCCGTCTCCGCCTCAGGCTCCTCCGCCGCCACGTCCGCGTCCCGGCCTGTGCGGTCCTCGGCGGCCCCCGTGCCCTCCCGAGGCGCGGGAGCCTCCCCAGCGGCCGTGGAGGCCGCCCCAGACGCACTCTCGGCCTCTACCTCGGGCTCGGCCTCGGGCTCACGCCGGGCGGCGTCCTCCGGGAGCCGGGGCCGGAACACAGCAGTCGCCGTGTCGGACGTGGCTCCTGCGCCCGCACCCGTACGCGCATCGGCATCGGCATCGGCATCCACGCCCACGTCCGTACGGACATCCGTGTCCGCATCGGCGTCCGTGTCCGCGCCGGGGTCACGGAACACGGCGAAGCGCGGGTCGCGTTCCTCCGCAGCCGTCCCCGACGACTTCTGCTGCTCCGTTTTGTCGGGGGACTCGCCCGCCACCGATGCCTCCTCATGCGCTGCGGGGCCACCCCGCGCTGTCCGAACCATCTACCAGTGTCCTGTGTGAACCCTTGGCCGAGCTGCTAGACGAGAACGACATACCTACTGGTTCCCGTACAAAGCAGTCAGGCGCTCTCGACAGATGAATGTGAGAGGGGTCACCCTGTCAGACATCCACGCGGGGAGGCATGGATGGGCAGGAGCCGCAGAACAATCCCGGAGGAGCTTCTGTTGCTCGCTCTGGACCCGACCACGGGTACCACAGCGCAGCCGCAGTCGCTCGACCTCGGCCTGGCCGGGGCACAGCTAGTGGAGCTGGCTCTGGCAGGACGGATAGCCCCTGACGGGGATCGTATCGCCGTGGTGATGCCACGGCCGACAGGAGATCCGACTCTGGACTCCGCACTGGAGCTGCTGCGCCGTCGTGGCAGCCCGGTCCGGGCGGTCCACTGGATCGGCGGGCCCCGCCTGGGGCTGCGCCAGATCTATCTCGCTCATCTGGAGCGGTGCGGCATGGTTCATGCCGTGGCGGGCCAGATGTGCGGAGTGCTGCCGACGACTCGCTACCAAGCGACGGAGACGGCGATCAGCCGGGACATCAGGAACCGGCTGGACAGCGCGATCCGCACCGGCGTACCGCCGGACCCGCGGACCGCGGCGCTCGCCGCACTGGCCCACGCGGTCGGACTCGGCAAGCATCTGTACCCCGGGAACGAAGGGCGCTCGTCGCGCTCCCGGCTCCGGGATCTGATCAGGCACGACCCGATGGGCGGACTCGTGGCGCACGCCGTGATGGACGTCCAGAACGGAGTGGCCGTCCAGCCACGCCGTACGCAGCAGGCAGCGGGCGTTCCGTTGCAGCCGCAAGCACAGGCCCGGCGCGGCAGCATGGCGCATACCGCCGCGAGCTGACCGCCCGGACCTGACAACAGCACACCGCCGTACCGTCGTCGGTCATCACAGACCCGGTCCGGGAGCCGCACCACGCACGGGGCAGCCGGCAGTCACCATCGCCGGCTGCCCCGTGCGCTTGCGCGCCGTCCCGCGCACCGGTGCGTACGCCCCCGGGCCCCGCGTGTGGCCATTTCCCAGCGCGGCCGGGGCAAGGGGTGGCAATCTGCTGAGCAGTAGATACGCACAGCTACATAGCCGGAGGTGCCGTTTCCGTGCCGTCCAACGTCAATCCCACTGTCAGGCGACGCAGGTTGGGCCAGGAATTGCGCCGCCTGCGCGAACTCAAAGGCATGACGGCCGAGGAAGTGGCGGAGCGCCTGCTGGTCTCGCAGTCGAAGATCAGCCGCCTGGAGAACGGCCGTCGCTCCATCAGCCAGCGCGATGTGCGCGACCTCTGCGGGGTGTACGAGGTCGAGGACGTCCGCATCGTCGACTCGCTCATGCAGATGGCGAAGGACTCGCGCCAGCAGGGCTGGTGGCATGCCTTCGGCGACATCCCGTACAGCGTCTACATCGGCCTGGAGACCGACGCGGAGTCGCTGCGGGTGTACGAGCCCCAGATGGTTCCGGGCCTGCTCCAGACCCGGGCGTACGCCGAGGCCCTGATCAGCGGCGCGCTCCCCGAGGCCCCGCCGTCGGACATCGAGAAGCGCGTCAACGTACGGTCGCGGCGGCAGGACCGGGTCAACGCGCCGGAGAACCCGCTGCGGCTCTGGGCCGTGATCGATGAGTCGGCGCTGCGCCGGGTGGTCGGCGACAAGCAGGTGATGATCGACCAGCTGGAACACCTCGTCGAGCAGTCGCACCTGCCGCACGTCACCGTGCAGGTCCTGCCGTTCGACATGGGCGCGCACCCCGGTATCAACGGCCAGTACGCGATCCTGGAGTTCCCGGACGCCGCGGACTCCAGCGTCGTCTACATCGAGGGCGTCACGAGCGATCTCTACCTGGAGAAGGCGAACGACGTGCAGCGCTACAGCGTGATGTACGAGCACCTGCGCGCGCAGGCGCTGAACGTGGAGCAGACCCGGGAGTTCATCAGCAAGATCGCCAAGTCGTACACCAGCTGAATCCGGACAGTGGAGCGAGCGGCGGGATGGTACACCGCCGCCCACTCACCGCAGAAGGCTTACAGCGGAAAGACCATCCGGTCGAGTGAACGGCCATCTCATGGACGGAGCTTGGCGAGTAGCGTCGATCACGCCAATCGGAATCAGGTTGGTGCGACTCACCCAACTCTCTGAACCGGAGTGAACATGGCAATTCTTCAGGGTGCTACGGACCAGTGGACGAAGTCGTCGTACTCCGGGGGCAACGGCGCGTGCGTCGAGGTCAAGTCCCCGGTCGCTCTGTCCATCGCCGTACGTGACTCGAAGGCCCCTGAGGGCCCCTCGCTCACCTTCGTCCCCGGTGCGTGGAACGCGTTCGTGCGCGATGTCGCCACGGGCTCGATCAACGCCTGATCAGCCGACACCGTTCACGTTCACGTATCACTGCACCACCGCGTTACCGCACCACCCGCACCACCCGCACCACCTGATGGAGCCCTCTCGACCGGTTCGCCGTCCTGGCCGAGGGGGCTCGGCACGATCCGGCGCCACCGGCCTCCGGTGTCACCGCAGCCGGTCGACGTAGCGGTCCGTCCCCGGCACGGTAGGCACGAACGGGGCGACCAGCTCCACCCGGCCGAAACCGGCCTCCGCGACCGCCGCGTCCAGGCCGGTGAAGTGCTCCTCCCAGCAGGTCCGCGGATCCTCCTGAAGGAACCAGAGCAGCGTCAGCCGGGTGTCGACCCCCTCGACCTGCTTCACGTACGTCATCCGGTCGCCGGGCAGGGGCGTCGGCCGGAACACCGTGACCATGGCCGCGGGCGACCCCTTCAGCCGCTTCGGGAGATGGCGTGAACGCAGCCATTCCAGCAACTCCGTCCGCTGTTCGGGGCCTTCGGCATCGATGATCTGGAGGACGAGGCCCGCGTACGGGTGGTCGAGCGGGTGGACGTCACGGGGGCCGGCGGCTCCGTCGCGGTAGACGGTGGCCTCGTGGTCCTGGAACGCCGTGAAGACGTGGGTCCGTTCCTGGTAGACCCGGCCATCCCGGTTCAGCCGCTTGTTGATGGCGACGGTCCACTTCATGTGGTCGTCGTAGCGCCCCTCGGTCACCCAGTACGTCGACAGATAGCACCCCGCGCCGACCGGCCGGGCGACCGCCGACTTCTCCGGATACCGCAGCTCCTGGAGGCCCTTGGTGGCCACCCAGCGCCGCCCGGCGAACATCCACGGCATCGCCGTCGCGCCCGCGTAGTAGTGGTCGTCCTCGTACCAGCGGTTGTACGCGTACTCATGGCCCGGATGCGGTTCGACCAAGGTGATCAGGGCGTGGAGCGGTTCGGCAGGATCGACGCGGTGGTCCATGTGGCCGCCTGGGACAGCTACTTCGGCGGCCTCCAGGACGCGGACTTCGCCACCTGGCAGTCGGTCATCGACGTGAATCTGCTCGGCACGCTGCGGATGACCCGGGCCTGCCTGCCCGCGCTCAAGCAGCGGGGCGGCTCGGTGGTGGTGATCGGCACGCAGTCCGCGGTGGCCGCGCCATCGCAGGTGCGGCAGGCGGCGTACGCGGCATCCAAGGGGGCGCTCACCTCGGCGATGTACTCGCTCGCCCGGGAGCTGGGCCCGGACCGGATCCGGGTCAACACGGTCCTGCCGGGCTGGATGTGGGGGCCGCCGGTGCAGGCGTACGTCCAGTTCACCGCGCACACCGAGGGCGTACCGGAGTCCGAGGTGCTGGCCCGGCTCACCGAGCGGATGGCGCTGCCGGAGCCGGCCACGGACGGGGACGTCGCGGAGGCGGTCGCCTTCCTCGCCTCCGACCGGGCCCGGGCGATCACCGGGCAGTCGTTGCTGGTCAACGCGGGCGAGCTGATGCGCTGACGACCCCGTACACGTACACGCGACACCCTCCCTCCCGGCTTCTCGGCCGCACGGAACCCGCATCCCGTGCGGCCTTCGCGCGTTGTCGCGCGATCCCTGACGTCTCCGAACTTCTCCGAACGTCTCCGAACGTCTCCGAACTTCTCTGCACAGCCTGACGAAGTGCCCGCCCATCGTGTGGCCGCGGTCACGTTCACGACAACGCCCCACAAGGTCAAGACCAAGTAAAATCGTTCGTCTTGATGATTGGTGTTCATATCCATGACCGCCGACAGCCTTGACCGAGGCCCCGCATCGGGGGTTCAATCCCCGAAGTCCCCGCTCCCGCACGGGGGCACCGCTGAGCGGCCGTACCGACGAAGTGCGTTCCCGTTCACAAGGCGGACCCCTGGAGGGGGACATGAACAGTCTCGACTGGGCTGTGCTCATCGGCTACTTCGGCGTGATGGTCGCGATCGGACTCTGGTCGCACAAACGCGTGGACAACGTCAGCGACTTCTTCACGGCCGGCGGCAAGATGCCGTGGTGGCTGTCGGGCATCTCGCACCACATGTCCGGCTACAGCGCGGTGATGTTCACCGGGTACGCCGGCATCGCGTACCAGTACGGGGTCACGTCCTTCGTGACCTGGTCGCTGCCGATCGCCATCGGCATCTTCATCGGCGCGAAGCTCTTCGCACCCCGGTTGAACCGGCTGCGCTCGCGGCTCCATGTCGCCTCGCCGCTGGAGTACCTCAAGAACCGCTACAACATTAAGACGCAGCAGGCCCTCGCCTGGTCGGGGCTGCTGCTGAAGATCGTGGACGTCGGCGCCAAGTGGGCCGCCATCGCCACCCTGTTGTCCGTGTTCACCGGCCTGTCCATCTCGCAAGGCATCCTGATCACCGGGGTCGTCACCGGGATCTACTGCACGGTCGGCGGCCTGTGGGCGGACGCCCTCACCGAACTGGGCCAGTTCATCATCCAGTTGTTCGCCGGTCTGGCAATGCTCTTCGCCGTGATGAGCAAGCTCGACGGCTTCCCCACCCTGTGGACGGTCTGGGACAAGCTCCCCGAAGGGCACGCGGACCCGACCGCCGGACCGTACACGGTGACGTTCCTGCTGGCGTTCCTGTTCATCAAGACCTTCGAGTACAACGGCGGTATGTGGAACCAGGCCCAGCGGTACATGGCGACCGACTCGGCTGCCTCCGCGACCCGTTCGGCGCGGCTCTCGGCGGTGCTGTGGTTCGTCTGGCCGCTGGTGCTGTTCTTCCCGATGTGGTGCGCGCCGCTGCTGGTCGACGCGCAGAAGCCGGACGCCTCCGACAGCTACGCCCTGATGACCGAACAGCTGCTGCCGCACGGCCTGTTGGGGCTGGTCATCGTCGGCTTCTTCTCCCACACGATGGCCATGTGCTCCTCGGACGCCAACGCCATCGCGGCCGTCTTCACCCGGGACATCGCCCCGACCCTCTCGAAGGCGGCGCGCGGCTGGAGCGAGCGCGCCGGGCTGATCGCGGCCCGCTGGACCACGGTCGCCTTCCTCGCGCTGTCGATGGCGATCGCGACGCAGGTCAACTCGCCCACGTTCAAGGACATCATCACCGTCGTGATCAAGTGGGTCGCCGGGCTGATGGGCCCGATCGCGATCCCGTTCATGCTGGGCCTGCTGCGCCCGTTCCGGAAGTCCGGCCCGACGGCCGCACTGGTCAGCTGGGGGTCGGGCCTGCTCGCGTTCTGGCTGGTCAACTACCCGGTCAACTGGGCGGTCGAGGGCGGGGTGCCGCTTCAATACCAGGTGTCCGTACCGCTGGCCGTCTCGCTCGTGCTGTACGTCCTGATCGGCTTCGTGAAGCCGGAGGACACCCCGGAGCGCGACGCGGTCCTGGCCAGGATCAACGAGGGTGACGGGGGCGGGGGTCACGGGGACGGTACGGGGTCGGCCGCGAGCATCCCCGCGCAGGACGGCGGCCCGGCCCCCGCCCCTCAGCCGCGCGGGTAGCGGGCGGTCCCGGCCCCTCAGCCGCGCGGGTAGCGGGCCAGCCAGCCCGGGGCGACGGCGGCCGGGCTGTGCAGGGCGGGGCCCTGGGTCATCTCCATCGCGAAGTCGTCGGCCAGTTCGAGGAGGGTGGCCCGCCCCTCCAGCTCCGCGAGCCAGGCCGGCGGCAGCGCGGTCTCCCCGTGCAGGGCCCCGAGCAGCGCCCCGCAGACGGACCCGGTGGCACGGGAGGGACCGCTGTGGTTCACCGCGAGCCGCAGCCCGTGCCGGATGTCCTCGCTGACCAGCGCGCAGTACACGGCGACGGCGAGGACCTCCTCGGCGGCGTCGCTCGCCCCCAGCGCTTCGATCAGTGCCGGGCCGGGGATGCCCTGCCGCACGGAGCCGAGAGCCTGGCGCAGGACGTCGGTCACCGGCTCGTGGCCGGGGCGTTCGGCGAGGAGGGCCAGGGTGTTCTGCACGGCGCCGTCCAGGCTTTCGCCGCGCGCAAGCCCGTGCACCAGTACGGCGAAGGCTCCGGCGGACAGCTGGGCGGCGGGGTGGCCGTGGGACTGGGCCGCGCACTCGACGGCGAGCTGGAGCACTAGCCCCGGCTCCCAGCCCACGAGCAGCCCGAACGGGGCGGACCGGGTGAGCGCGCCCGCGTCCCGGGCGGCGGGGTTCTTCGGCCGGTCCAGGGTGCCCATGACGGTGTCGCCGAAGCCGCCCAGGCATGCGCGGGCAGGGTCGCGGCGGGCGTAGAGCCACTCCTCGGCGGCCAGCCAGCCGTTGTCCTCGCGCCGTTCGTCGGGCCCCCAGTGGTGCTGGGTGGCGGCCCAGCGCAGATGGGCCCGGTGCACATCGGTGGGCGGGTGCCATGCGCCGGTGTCGCGGCGGACCTGGGCGCGGATCAGACCGTCGACGGTGAACAGGGTGAGCTGGGTGAGGGCGGTGACCGCGCCGCGTCTGCCGTGCGCGGGGACGTAGTCGGTGACCCCTTCGACCCCGTGGGCGGCGCGGATCTCCTCCAGCACGAGCCCGCTGACCCCGGCCCCGAGCGCGTCCCCCACGGCCCCGCCGAGCAGGGCCCCGCGGACCCGGCTGCGGAAGTCCTGCTGCTCGGCCCGGCCCCAGACCGCCGCGGTCCCTGTGCTCACCCCGCCCCCTTCCCGTCACCGCTCCCGCACCACGTGCTCGCCTGCGCGCGGGCCTCTGCGGGCGACCGCCCAAGCACTGTAATCGAACGGGAACGGGCGGTAGAGGGGGCGACCAGGGTACGTACGGGTATGTCGACGGACGTCCCGCAGGTCGTTTTTGGGCGGTGGGGCGGACGGCCCCTAGGACTGCTCCCCGCCCCGGGGCCCCTCGGCCATGATCCTGCGCACGTCCGCACGCGTGATGGGGGCGCCCAGATCGTGTGTCTCCTCATCCGTGACGAAGGCTCTGTCCCCGGTACCACCTCCACGCGCCGGGCGTGACTGGCCCTCGACTGCCGCCAGCACGGCGTCGGCCGCCTCCGCCACCGTCCGTCCGCCGCCGGTGTCGACCCGGTCCAGGCCGAGCGCGTCGACGGCGTCCACCATCAGCGTCTGGTAGCGCTCGGTACGGGCCAGGAACCGGTCCATGAGCAGCCGCTCCCCCTCCGTCGCCTCCCCGTACCGCCCCGCCGCCCGCACCCGACCGCGTACGGCCGTGTCGTCGGCGGTCAGCCACACAGCGGCCGTACGGGGCACCGTCAGCCGGGCGACCCGCTCGGGCCACAGCGCCGAGCCCTCCAGGACCAGGCCCGGCGACCCGGCCTGCGCGCGGTCGGTGATCAGCTCCTCGATACGCGGCCAGAGCCGTTCGTAGTGGGCGAGGACGGAGGCGATGAGCTCGTCGGTGGTCAACGTCCCGTAGTGCTCGGTGACATGCGGCGGAACCTCGTGCCCCGGCGTCCGCCAGGGCCGTCCCGGGTGCCGGGCCAGACCGTCCGTGGAGCGGTGCTCGAACCCGAGCCGATCCGCCACCGCCTCGGCGACGGTCGACTTCCCGGTGTTCGAGGTCCCGCCGATCAGCACCACCCGCACATCGCGCATGCCCCGACCCTACGACCCGGCCCCGGGATCCCAGGCTTTACGGCTCCCCCGCCCCCAGCCTCTCCCGCTGCGCCCGGGCCCACCCGTACCCCGGGTCCAGCTCCAGCGCCCGGTCCAGGTCCGCGCGGGCCTCCGGCAACCGCCCCAGGGCCTCCAGGGCGAGGGCCCTGCTGCCGTGCGCCCAGGCATAGTCGGGGTCCAGGGCGAGGGCCCGGCCGTAGCAGGCGACGGCCTCCTCGTGCCGGCCCGTCGACCGGTACACCTCGCCCCGCTCCCCCGCCGTCCCGGCCCGCCCGGGGTTCAGCTCCTCGGCCCGGTCCAGGTCGGCGAGGGCGCCCACCGGGTCGCCCAGGACCGTGCGGACCCGGGCCCGCCGCACCAGCGCCCAGGCGTACTCCGGCCACAGGGCGATCGCCCGGTCGAAGTCGTCGAGCGCGTCCTCATGACGGCCCAGCCCGTGGCGGACCAGGCCCCGGCCGGCGAGCGGCACGGCGTCGGACGGGTCCAGGGCGTGCGCCCGGTCCAGGACGGTCAGGGCCTCCTCCAGGCGGCCCATCCGCCGGTACGTCTCGCCCCGCTCCCGCACCGCCCAGGCCCAGGCGGGCGCGATCTCCTCCGCCCGGTCCAGGTCGGCGAGGGCTTCCTCGTAGCGGCCGAGCGACCGCAGGATCACCGCCCGGCCCTGGTGGGCGCGTTCGCAGCGCGGGTCCACGGCGATGGCCCGCCCGTGATCGGACAGCGCGGCGTCCAGCTCCCCGGCGCGGAAGCGGTCCCAGGCCCGCACCACGAGGGCGGCCGCCCGGTCCGTGTCGGTCAGCTCGGCCCGGGTCAGCAGGAGTCCGAGGGCGGCGGTGGGGCGGGGCGCGTGGTCGGTTATGGCGGCGAGCAGGTCCCGGCCCCACTCCCGCAGTACGGCGTCGTCGGCGTCCTCACCCGCGTCCACCAGGGTCCGGGCCCAGTGCCGGGCCCGGGACGGCCGCTGGGCGAAGAGCTCGATCCCGGCGCGCAGGGCCTCGGGCAGCGCGGTGCGGGGGCGGGCGCACAGCCGGTGGTAGAGCACGTCCAGGGCCGCCCGCCGCCACTGCTGCTCGGCCCAGAGGCGTTCCGGGTCGATGCCCTCGCCCGCCGCGTCCCGCCGGGCCGCGAACGCCTCGGCCAGCCGGTCGTGCGCCGCCTTCCACCGCCGCGGCGATCCGGTGCGCTGCAGGCGGAGCATGGGGGCCCGGACGACGGCGTGGTAGCGGGAGCGCCCGCTGTACGGCTCGGCTACGAAGGGCAGTTCGTGCAGCCAGTCGTAGAGCCCGGGCACGGCGTGCGACCCGTGCGGTACGGCCACGGCCACCAGGTCCTCGTCGAACCGGCGGGGCAACGCGCAGGCGAGCGCGGCCGCCCGGCGGACCGGGTCGCTCTCGCCGGCCAGGAAGCGTTCGACGGCGGTGGCGTTCGCCTCTCCGGCCGCTCCGGGGTTGGCGGCGAGCGTCGACACCAGGACCGGCAGCCCGCCGGATAGCCGCAGCACCTCCCGCACCACGGGCTCCGCCACCACCCCGCGTCCGTACAGGAGTTGGCGCGACTCCTCCTCCGTGAACGGCCCGAGCGGTACGTCGGCGACCAGCCGGCCCCGGTCGCCCCAGTGCACGGGGTCGAGGCGGCGCTGACCGGCCAGGGTCAGGACGAGGTTGGCGGGCAGTTCGCCGTACCGCCCGGGGGTCAGCAGGTCCGCCAGCCACCGGTCCAGCTGGGGCGCGGTGCGCTCGTAGGTGTCCAGGAACAGGACGACCCAGGGCACCGCGTCCGCGACCCGGTCGATCTCCGCGACGAACACCGGCGTGAGGACCCGTACCGGTTCGGCCAGCAGCCGGGCCTCCTCCTGCTGCCGGGCCCGCCCGCCGAACACCGCCCGCAGCCCGCCCGCGCCCCGGGCCAGCACCGCCGGGTCGATGCCCCCGGCCAGCGCCCCGACGACCGGTATCGCCCCGGCCGCGATCAGCCCGGCCTGCGCGGCGGCGAGCGCCCCGGGCGAAGGGTCGCCGGCCGAGCCCTCGTTGTCCGCCGCGAGCCGACCGGCCATGTCGTGGAGAGCCCGCCGGTAGGTGGCGAGCAGCCGGTCCAGCGCCTTGAGCGGATACCCCTGCTCGGCGAACTGCGCGGCGATGGCGGCGAGTACGTCGGGCACGGAGTCGGCGCTCTCGTCGACCGACGCGGTCAACGCCCCGAACTCCCCCGCCAGCTCACGCCATTCCCGTACGAGCGAGGTCTTGCCCACCCCGGCGTTGCCCCGCACATGGAAGACGAACCGGTGCCGGGGGTCCTCGGGCGGCAGCGTGAAGTTGGCGCGGAACAGAGTGAGTTCGGCCTCCCGCCCGACGAAGGCGGCACGGCGCTGCCCTTCGACGATCTGCTGGAGGGAGAGGCGGCGGGGGCTGGACGGCGGCATGGGCCCAGTCTGTCAGCGGACCGGGGCGTACGGGGAGCCGCACGCCTTCCGGCCCGCGACCGTCATACGCCGAGGCCCTGGCCGAACCCGCCGTCCACGGGCAGTTCCACGCCGGTGGTGAAGGTGGCCTCGACGGCCAGGTACAGCGCGGCGGCGGTCACCTCTTCCACGGTGCCTCCCCGGCCCATCGGCGTGGAGGCGTTGCCCTGTTCGATGAACTCGGCGCGCTGCTCGTCGGTCAGTTCGGCGACGCCCATCGTCGGGGTGAGGATGAATCCGGGGGCGATCGCGTTGACGCGGATCCCGCGCGGAAGCAGCTCGGCGGCGAGCACCTTCGCGAAGGCGGAGACGGCTTCCTTCGCCGCGGAGTAGGCGCTGAGACCGGGGAAGATCTGGTCGTTGGAAACGGTGGTGAACACGATCGAGCCGCCCTCGGACATCAGCGGCGCCAGTCGCTGGACGGTGAAGTAGGCCCCCTTGGTGTTCACATCGAAGATGCGGTCCCACGACTCCTCGGTGACCTCTTCGAGCGTCTGGAACTCGGCGATGCCCTGATTGACGAACAGGTAGTCGATGCCCCCGAGTTGGCCGGCGGCCCGGTCGCGGAGGGCGTCGATGTCCCCGGCGTCCGTGACGTCGGAGCGCACCGGGTGCGCCAGCGGGGTGCCGAGCGCCGCCTGGGCCTCGGCGAGCCGCCGGTCGCTGCGCCCGGTGTACATCACTTCGGCGCCGCGGTCGGTGAGTGCCTGGACGATGGACCGGCCCATGCCGATGGTGCCGCCGGTGACGACCGCCTTCTTGCCGGCCAGGGCCTTCGGGTCGATGGTGGAACGCTGCTGGGTGCTGTGGTTGGTTGCCATGGCCGTTAAGCTAGACCTTGACATTGATGTCAAAGTCAACCTTCTGTGCCGGGGAGTCAGATGTTCATCGGCGAGCTGTCGAAGCGCACCGGCGTCAGCACGAGGAGCCTGCGGTACTACGAGCAGCAGGGGTTGCTGCGACCGCAGCGGCGAGCCAGCGGCTACCGCGAGTTCGACGAACCCGATGTGGCCGCCGTACGCCGGATCCGGATCCTGCTCGCGGCCGGGCTGAACACCGACCTGATCCGGGAAGTGCTGCCCTGCATGGCCGACGAGGGAGCCATCCTGGCGCCGACCTGCGAGGAGATGGCCCAGGACCTCGAACACGAACGCGAGCGCATGAGCAGCTCCATCGAACAGCTCCAGGCCGCCCACGCCATGCTCAGCTCGATCATCCACGCGGGCGAAGCGCTCACCGGCGGCCGCGCCGCCTGAGTCACCCGCCCCGGGGCGGCCGGGAGCCCGCCCGCCGGGCCGGCGCGAAGGCGACCAGGGCGGCGGCCAGCGGGAAGAGCGCGACCACGCCCAGCGCGGTGGAGAGCGGCATCGCCTTCGCCAGCGCGCCCGCGGTGGCACTGCCGACGCCGCCGCCGACGAAGAACGTGAGGTTGAGCAGCCCCATCGCACCGCCGCGCCGGGCCGGTTCGATGTGCTCCGACATCAGGGCGGTGGTGCAGACCTGGGTGACGGAGAAGGCGGAGAAGCCGAGCGAGGCTCCGAGGATGAGGAGCAGGGCTCCCGAACCGGTCAGCGCCCCGGCGAGGGCCACGGCGAAGGCGAGGGAGACCGCGCCCAGGAGCCGGTTGCCGTGGTCGCCCGCGGTGAGCCGGCCGGCCACCCGGGAGAGCGCCGCACCGACCGCCGCCCCGGGCAGCAGCCGGAGGCCGACCGACAGAACGCTCCAGCCGTGGTCGCGGACGAGGAGCTGCGGCACGGCGTACAGCGCGGCGAACAGGCCGGCGTACACACCAATGCCGATGACGGCGGCCCTGAGGAAGACGCGGTCGGTGACGAGCGCGCGCGGCACGAAGGAGGTCTCGCTGACGCGGGTACGCCAGGTGAGCCCGGCGGCCGACAGGAGCAGTACGGCGGCGGTGACGGTGACCGGCGGGGTGCTCAGCGCGAGCGCGGAGGACTGGATCAGCACGAGGAACGACATGGCGGTGAGCGTCAGCAGGACGGCACCCGGCAGGTCCATGGCCCCGGACCGGCCGGAGTCGTTCCGCGCGGGCGCCCGCGCGGGCGCTCCGGCCAGGCACAGCGGCACGGCGAGCAGGGACAGCGCGGGCAGGACCAGGGCGACGCGCCAGGTCGTCCACTCGGTGAGCACACCGCCGGCCAGGGTGGCGCCGGCCGAGAAGACCGCCATCGTCGCGCCGAATCCGGCAAAGGCACGAGCACGCCGGTCCGGCGGTACGGAGGCGGTGAGCGCCATGGCGCAGGCCGCCATGGCCCCGGACCCGGCGGCCTGGACGAAGCGCCCCGCCACCAGGACCCCGAGGCTGGGCGCGACGAGGCAGACGACCGCGCCCGCCACGAGCACCAGGGAGCCGAGGAGCAGTGTGGCCCGCACCCCCCGGGTGTCGGCGAGGCGGCCGAACAGCGCCGTGCCGACGCCGAGGGCCAGGGCGTGGGCGGTCAGCACCCAGCCGGTGGCGGTGGGCGAGGCGTCGAGGGCGGACGCCACGTCGGGCAGGGCGACTCCGGCAGCGGTGACACCGAAGACGACCGGGCCGAACAGGGCCCCGTAACGCAGCCCGTACGAGGGTGACTTCGGGGCGGGGACACGGCCGGGGGTCGCGGGCGACGCGGCCTCGTGCATGGTCACGATGGACTCCAAGCGTTGCTGGCCGACCCGTTCAAGGGCGGGGCGCGATGGTGTGGTCGAGCCGGAAGAGGTGGTCGGGGTCGACGGCGGCCTTCACCCGTGCCAGCCGGCTCAGGGTCTCCGGGTCGAAGCACTCCCCCGCCCAGCCGGCGGTGTCGGCCCCCGCGAGGAAGTTCAGATAGCGGCGGCCCGTGCTCCACTGCTCCATCGGCCCCAGGACCACGTCCGGCGAGCCGGGCGGCGACAGCGTGGACAGCGTGTACGCGCCTCCGCGGACGCCGACCGCGTTGGGCACCTCGGCCGGCCGGGAGAGCGCGCCGCCCAGCTGGCGCACCTCGACCATCAGATCGCCGCAGGCCGAACCGGACCCGGCGACCCGCAGCAGCGTCTCGCTGGCACGGTCCCCCAACTCCCGCAGAACGAAGTTCCGTTCGTGGTACGGGATCGGATGCGTCGGGTCCTGGTGGATGTCGGCGACCGCCGCGTACGGCATCTCGGCGACCGAGTCCGCCAACGGAGTACCGCACGCGCGGAGCGGCCGGACGAGCCGCTCCCCCTCCTCGGCGGTCCCGGTGAAGGCGATCCGCACATGCGCGGCGAACGTCCCCCGGAGGAACTCCGGCACGTCGGCGGCCACGTCCGGCAACCGCAGCAGCGACACCGAGGAGGTCATCTCCTCGGGCACGGTCGCGGTCCAACGACGCCAGGCGTGCAGGACCTGCCCCGCTTGTTCGCCGGGGAAGTAGAGCCCTCCGCCGTAGAGCCGGCGCACCGGCATCAGGCCGAACCAGAGCTTGGTGACGATGCCGAAATTCCCCTTGCCGCCGCGCAACGCCCAGAAGAGGTCCGGGTGCCGGTCGCGGGTGACCTGCCGGATACTCCCGTCGGCGGTGACGACTTCGATACGGGTCACGTGGTCGGCGGCGAACCCGAACTGCCGCCCCAGCGGCCCGAGTCCGCCGCCCAGCGTGTAGCCCACGACACCGACCAGCGGGGACGACCCGTTGAGCGGAGCGAGCCCGTGCGGCGCGGCGGCGGAGATCACCTGGTGCCACTGAGCCCCGGCCTCCGCGTATGCCGTACGGGTCAGGGGGTCGACGGCGACCGCGTTCATCCGGCGGGTGGCGACGAGGACCCCGCCGGGCGCGGGCGCCGCGATGCCGTGGCCGGTGGCCTGGACGGCGACGGGGAGCCCTTCCCGGACGGCGAAGGACACCGCGACGGACACGTCCTCGGCCGACAGAGGGGCGACGACCACGTCGGGCCGGTGCTGCGCGATGCGGTTGAAGCCCGCGAGTTCTGCTTCGTACCCCGGGTCCTCGGGGGTGAAGACGTCGCCCTTGAGCCGGACGTCGAGCCCGTCGAGGGCGCTCCCGGCGATGCCTGCGTGTTCGGATGGTCCGGCCACGATCACGTCCTTCCTCTCGTGCCGAGCGACGGCGGCAGCAGCGGCAGCGGCAGCGGATGAGGAGGAGTGTTCTCGTCCGAAAGGGCCGTTCCCATCCCCTACTTGAGGGGTTGGAGTGGGACGGCGGACCTGTCACATTCGTGGAATGACCGGTTCGAAGCTTTCCTCCACGTCGGTCGGCCGGGCGGAACTGCTCTCCCGGTCCGCGAAGGCCACCGACGCGCTCGGCATGTTCGCCGAGGCATCGGCCCATCTGCGGCGGCTCATGCCGTACGACGCGGCGGTGTGGCGCGTCACCGACCCGGTGACCGGCATGATGACCGCGCCCATCCGCGCGGAGAACCTGGACGAGGGCGGCTGCGCCGTCTACTGGGAGTCCGAACTGTTCACCGAGAACGTCAACCTGTTCCGCGATCTGGCGCGGGCCCGCGTACCGGTCGCCGGGCTCCGGCAGACCACCGGTGACCTGCCGGCACGCAGCACCCTCTACGAGACCTTCATGCGCCCGCGCGGATTCCACGACGAACTGCGGGCGGTCCTGCGCGCCGGGGGCCGCCCGCAGGGGCACATCAGCCTGTTCCGGTCCGAGGGACGTGCGGCCTTCGACGCCGCCGAGACCCGGCTGATCGCCTCCGTACTGCCCCCGCTCGCCAAGCACCTGCGCTCCTTCGCGGAGCCCGCACCGCAGCCGCTGCCGGACGCCCCGCACGGCCCCGGGCTCCTCCTCTTCGACCCGAACGGCGCGCTGCTGTCGGTCAACGACGATGCCCTGACCTACCTGGACACCCTCCCCGAGGGCCCCGCAGTGCCCTCGCCGCAGGGCATCCGCGTACCGGCCTGGATCCAGGCGACCGCGATGAAGGCCCGCGCGGTGGCCCAGGAACAGGACCGCGGCCGGGCGCGTGCCCGGGTACGGAACCGTGCGGGCCGCTGGCTGGTCTGCCACGCCTCCTGCCTGCGGGAAGCCGACGGCGGGCTCGGCGCGTCCGCCGTGGTGATCGAGCCCGCGAAGAGCTCGGAGATCGTCCCGCTGATCGTGGACGCGTACGAACTCACCGACCGGGAGGCCGAGGTCACCCAGCACATCGCCCGAGGCCTCCCCACCGGCGAGATCGCCGCGCGGCTGCACCTCTCCCCGCACACGGTCCGGGACCACATCAAGGCGGTGTTCGAGAAGGTCGGGGTCTCCAGCCGGGGCGAGCTGGTGGGCAAGCTGTTCACGGAGTACTACGCCCCGCCGGCCGAGAAGGCCATGACCCGGGTCCGTACCGACTGACGACGAACGGGCCCGCGCCGGTCACCGGTCATCGGCGTCCGGAAGCCGCTGCCCCCGGCTGTGCGCGACGAGCAGCACGTCCCGCAGCGACAGCACGGCCTGCGTCAGCGCGAACCGTACGGCGACCTCACCGGCCGCCTGGTCGGCCAGCACTTCCTGCGCGCCCGACCTGGCGCAAGTCGAGCTTCAGCGACGGCGGCATCAACAATTGCATCGAGGTCGCCGACGGCTACCCCGGCGTCGTCCCTGTACGCGACAGCAAGACTCCCACCGGCCCCGCGCTCCTCATCACCGCCCCCGCCTGGGCGGCCTTCGTGGAGTTCGCGGCCGAGCGCTGACCCACCCTCGTACACCGCAGGGCCCGCGCACCCGTCCTCACCGGACCGGGGCGCGGGCCCTCGTGCCTACTCACCGCCCCTGAGTACCGGCGCTCATGATCACGCGCGGGCCGCTGCCTACCGTGACGGGCATGGACACGGAAGAAGCGACCACCGCAGCAGAAACGTCACCCGCCGCCAGCCCGCGGGGGTTCTACGGCTGCGTGATCGCTCTGATCGTCTTCTTCACGCTGATCGCGCTCGGAGCGCATGCCTTCACGGAGTTCGAGAAGGGCCTCGACGGCGACGGGCAGCTGGAACGGCCCGGCTCCTCGGGCAGCGCGTACCGAACGCTCGGCCCCGGTACGACGGCACGGTACGAGGACGGGCTGTGGGTCACCGTCAGCTTCCCCGAGCGGCACGACGACGGCACCTACAGCCTCACCGTGACCTTCAAGAACGGCACCGACGAGGAACTGCTCCTCGGCGAGAAGTCGTTCTCCGACACGCTCGAAGTCGAGCCCGACGAGTCCGGCCAGGACTACGCCGCCGGCAGCTACGTGGACTGGCTGAACTGGGACGAGTCCGCCTCCGCCCTCGCGCCGCCCCTCCCCGAGGATGAGGAGCGCACCGTCCCGGTCCGGTTGAAGCCGGACCGGAAGGGTGTCCCGGTCACGGTGGAGGTCACCCCCCCGCACCCCGGCTACCGGGAGACGGCCCGCTTCCAGCTCACCCTGGGGTGACGGGCCGCCCGCGACCGACCGGGCTCAGTCGCCGGACCGCTCCACCGGGATCCACACCTCCGCGTCCGCGTGCGTACCGTCCTCGGACACCCGGGTGCGCGAGAGCGACGGGCCCGGCCGGCTCCGGTACGGGTTCGACGGGAACCACTGCGTGTACACGTCCCGCCAGAGGTACTGGACCGCCTGCGGAAACTCGCCCGAGGACTCGAACACCGCCCACAGGCCCGGCCCGATGTCCAGGACCTCCGAGGCGCCCGGCACCTCCGTCTCGCTCACCACCCCGTGGAAGTAGTCGAGTTCGGTGCCTTCCGCGTCCTCGGCGGAATGGTTGCTGACGGCGGCCACGACACCGTCCGGCTCCCCGGTCGCGTGCTCCTCCCAGCGGCCCAGCGTCTCCTTGCCGATGCTCTTGACGAACTCCACGATGGCCGGGTTCATCCCCTCGTAGACCAGCGGGATCCGTGTCCCCCGGCCCACGAGCCGGAACCTGTCCTTTTCCACCACTCGGTACCGCATGCTGCTGCTCCCTTCGACGATCAGACGGAAGGACATCCGGGGCTGGGAGTGCAGCGCCGCACCCGTCCGCCGCGCCTCGCCGGGGCCGACCCCGTGCACGGCGCGGAAGGCACGCGCGAACGCCTCGCCCGAGCTGTACCCGTACCGCACCGCCACATCGAGCAACGTCCGCTCCCCGGCGAGCACTTCGGCCCCTGCGAGCGTCAGCCGCCGGCGGCGGACGTACTCGGAGAGCGGAATGCCCGCCAGCGCGGAGAACATCCGCCGGAAGTGGTACTCCGACGTCATGGCGATACGGGCCAGCTCGGCCGCTTCGACGGGCTCATCGAGATGGTCCTCGATGTGCTCCATGGCCTGATTCAGCCGCTCCAGCACTCCTGGCCGTCCTTCCCTTTGCTGATCTCCACGCTAGGAAAGGCCCACTGTGCCGGACCCGACATCCTGTGCCCGGTGCGGTCGGGTCGGCTCGGGTCGCCGGCCGGGCCGGTGGCTGCTCAGCCGTGCCCGGCCCGCAGGCTCGCCACCGTGCTGAGCAGCAGGACGCCGAGGAAGGCGAGGAGCGGCGCGGTCCAGGCGCCGGTCGCGGTGTGCAGGACGGACGCGGCGGCCGGGCCGGTGGCGGCGATCAGGTAGCCGCCCGTCTGGGCCGCCGTGGACAGCGCGGCGACGTGGTCCTGGTCCCGGCCCCGCTTCACGTACAGGACTCCAGCGACCGCCTGCCCGCCGCCGAGGCCCGCCCCGAGGAGGAGCGCCCAGAGGGCGGGGAGCGCGGCGGGGGCGGCGAGGAGACCGGCGTAACCGAGGCCGCAGACGAGGAGGACGGCGATCAGGTGGGGGCGCTGGTCGGTTCGGGCGGCGGCCAGGACCGGGGTGAGGAAGCCGCCGGCCGCGATGCCGAGGATGAACAGGGACTGCATGGTCCCGGCCGTCGCCTCGGCCACCCCGGCGTCGACGAGGATCGCGGGGGCCAGGCGAGGGTGGTGTAGAAGAGCAGCGTCTGGAGGCCGAAGTAGCCGACCAGGCTCCAGGCGAGGCCCTTCCCGCGGCCACCGAGGACGCGTACCCGGGCCCGTACCGGTTCCGGTCGCACATCCCGTCCCGCGTACCGCAGTTGAGGCGCGATGCCCACCGCGGCGAGCGCGGCCGGAACGACGGCCAGGGCCATGGCCGTACGCCAGGAGTGGCCGGACGCCTGCCAGACGGGCACCGTCAGCGCGGCGACGACGGCGGATCCGGCGCCCATCGACAGGGCGTAGACGCCCATCATGACGCCGGTCCGGCGCGGGGCGAACCGGCTGCGCACGAACACCGGGACCAGTACGTTGACGACGGCGGTGGCGATGCTGACGAGCACCGTTCCGGCGAAGAGGCCCGGCAGGCCGAGCACCCGGACGACCGCTCCCGCGAGCAGCAGAACGCTCGCCCAGAACAGGCCGCGCTCCTCGCCGAGCCGACGCCGTACGGTCACGGCGAGCGGGGCGAAGAGGCCCATGCAGAGCGGGGGCAGCAGACCGAGGACCGTCAGCGCCCCGGTCCCGAAGTCGGCGACCGGGGCGAGCGGCCCGAGCTGCCCGAACGCCACCCGGGTGTTGAGGGCGACCAGGACGAAGCCGGTGGCCAGGAGGACGGCCGAGGCCCTGGCCGGGGCGGACGGTCCGGTGCCGGGAGCGCCGGGCGGGGACGTGGGGGCGGCGGGCGGCGGGCGGCGGGCGGCGGGCGGGGAAGAGTGCCCGATGACCGGCACGTACATCCGGGGGCGGGTCGACGCGGCGCTGGACGGGACTCCGGAGCCGACGGGGTTCTGGCCGGAGGGGTTCGCGGGAGCCGCAGGGGACTGCGCGCCCGCGCCCGCCTCCGCGCACCCGGCCCGCTCCGTCCGCCCCGCCCGCCCCGCCCGCTCCTTCGGGGACGAGCAGTTGCTCTCCCTCACCCGGGACCTCGTGTCGGATTCGGCGCAGGTCCGGGAGCGGGCGTGCGGGACGATCGGCGACCTGGCGCGGGCCTTCGACCGGCGCGAGGTCCGGACGCTGGCCTCGCTCCTCGCCTCGGCCGCCGTCCTGGAGCAGGACGCGGACTGCCTGGAGTCCGAGCTGAACGCGCTGGGCGAACTCGCGACGACCGGCCTGTTCGAGGCCGAGGACATCGCCGCTCTGCGCCGGCTGCCGCGCGCGTCCGTGCGGCCGGCCGACGCAGAGCACCTGGACCACCTGACGGCGGAGTATTTCTGACCGGTGGTCGGGGCCCTCAGGCCCAGGGGTCGAAGGGGATTCCGGCGGGCTTGGAGTTGTTGAGGAGGTTGCGGAAGCGGTCGTCCTTGTCGGTGACCTTGATGGTCGCGGATCCGAAGTCGGCGTTCATGAGCTTGTCGCGCAACTCCGTGCTGGGGAAGCCGTTCCAGTCGACGATCGGCGGGTAGCGCCAGTCGCCGTAGTGGTTCTCCGGCGGCTCGTCGTTGCCGTTGGCGAGGCGGAAGAAGTGCGTGCTCGGACCGTCCTTGTGGTAGACGGCCTTGGGGTGCGAGCCGTCGAACCGCACCTGCGAGCGCGGGTAGGTCTTGACCGTGCTGTGCTGCGTGGTCGAGACGTAGTCGACCTGGTTGGAGCCCTGGTTGACCCAGGAGATCACATGCTCGAAGTCGTGCCGGTGGCCGCCGAGTCCGCTGCCGTGGACGGCCTGGTCCTTCTCGAAGTAGCTCGCGTAGACGATGCCGCACCAGCCGTTGTTGCACTTCGAGCGGGCGTACGTCTGGGAGTTGTCCAGGTCCCACTGGTCCCGGCAGCTGCCGTTGATCGCGCCGGTCGTGTTCAGGCCGGGAGCAAGGGTGCCGTCCGGGCCGATGGCGGGGGTGGCGTAGCAGCCGTCGCCGTCGTAGTCGTAGGCGGGCGAGAAGGTCTGCTCGTAACCGCCCGCGTTCTGCGGCAGGTTGCCCGGCGGATCGGCATGGGCGGCGGAGCCGGTGCCCAGGACGAGGAGACCGGCGGCGGCGAGGACGGCGGCGGTGCGGGCGGCGGCCCGGCGCCTGCCGGGAGGACCACTCGGAACCGATGAGGCGGGTGAGATGGATATGGCGGGTGCGGCGGGTGTTGATATCAGCTGCTTTCGCACAGGTGGCTCTCCTGGCTCGTCGGCACGGGACGGTGGGGTGGCATCGCGCATGAGTTGCCCGGAGCATGACAGGGCGAAACGGGGTTCTTCCCGAAGGCCTTGCCCTGGAACGCACTCAAGGTCCTACAGTGCGGCGGGTCCGGCCCCGGCACACCCGCATCCACCAGGGAGCTCGACCATGCTCTACCGCACACTCGGCGGCACCGGCATCGAGGTCAGTGCGTACTGTCTCGGCACGATGATGTTCGGCTCGGTCGGCAACCCCGACCACGACGACTCCGTACGCGTCATTCACGCCGCCCTCGACGCGGGCATCAACTTCGTGGACACCGCGGACATGTACTCCGCCGGTGAGTCCGAGACGATCGTCGGCAAGGCGTTGAAGGGGCGGCGCGACGATGTCGTCCTCGCCACCAAGGTCCACTTCCCGATGGGCGACGGCCCCAACCGGGGCGGCAACTCCCGGCGTTGGATCGTCCAGGAGGTCGAGGAGAGCCTGCGCCGCCTGGGCACCGACTGGATCGACCTCTACCAGGTCCACCGCCCCGACCACACCACGGACATCGAGGAGACCCTCTCCGCGCTGAGCGACCTCGTGCGCGCGGGCAAGATCCGCGCCTTCGGCTGCTCGACGTTCCCGGCCGAGGAGATCGTGGAGTCGCAGGTGGTCGCCGAGCGGCGCGGCCTCGGCCGGTTCCGGACCGAGCAGCCGCCGTACTCGATCCTCGCCCGGGGCATCGAGCGGGCCGTCCTGCCCGTCTGCCGGCGCTACGGCATGGGCGTGCTGACCTGGAGCCCGCTCGCCTCCGGCTTCCTGACCGGCAGGTACCGCAAGGGCGGGACCATCGACCTGACCACCGGGCGGGCGGCGCTGCAACCGCACCGGTTCGACCCCGAGGCGCCGCTGACCGCCGCCAAGCTGGAGGTCGTGGAGCAGCTCGTCGCCGTCGCCGACAGCATCGGGGCCACCCTGCCCGAGCTGGCGGTCGCCTTCCCGCCGGTCCACCCGGCGGTCACCTCGGTGATCATCGGCCCGCGCACGATGGAGCAGTTGGAGGGGCTGCTGAAGGGAGCCTCGCTCACGCTGGACGACGAGACGCTCGACCGGATCGACGCGATCGTCGCGCCCGGCACCGACGTCTATCCGCCGGACGGTGTGTGGACCCCGCCCTCACTGGCCGATGCCGCCCGGCGCAGGCGGCCGGTGGCCGAGCGCGCGGCGGCTTAGGAGGCGGGCCGGACTACGCCTGGCGGGCTACGCCCGGCGGGCTTCCGGCTTCCGGGCCCCGGCCCCCGGCTCCCGGCTCCCGGCTTCCGGGCCCCGGCCCCCGGCTCCCGGCTCCCGGCTTCCGGCTTCCGGGCCAGGAAGCCGGCGACCGGCCGCTTCGCTCCCGCCTCGGGTTCCTGCAACGTCCGCCCCGTGACGACGAACCCCGCCCGCTCCAGCAGCTCCGCGATCCGGTCCGCGGGCAGCCGGTAGCTGTCGAACGCGGCGGGTTCGCCGCCCCCGTAGCCGTACGTCCGGCGCTGGTGCCCGGTGTCGCCGACCCGGGTGACGAGCAACAGGTGCCGGGTCCTTGACGGACCGGGCGTAGTCGGCGGCGACGGCGTCGTACGACTGCCGGATCGCGTCCAGGTGCGGAGGTTCCATCACGCCGCAACGGTATGACGCCCGGGGCGCGAAGAGGTGTGC
>NZ_JBHXJG010000055.1:0-33298 GCF_042723425.1 Streptomyces sp. NPDC058375
ACCATAGGCGCCCCCGTCATCCGCACCCGCGGCCTGACCAAGCGTTACCGGGGCGGCCAGCTCGCCGTGGACGGCCTCGACCTGACCGTGCCCGCCGGCAGCGTCTTCGGCTTCCTCGGCCCGAACGGCTCCGGGAAGACCACCACGATCCGGATGCTGATGGGCCTCATCGACCCGACGTCCGGCACCGCCGAGGTGCTCGGCCGCCCGATGCCGGCGGCCGCCCGTACGGTGCTGCCGAAGGTCGGCGCGCTGATCGAGGGGCCCGCGCTGTACGGCTTCCTGAACGGCCGGGACAACCTCCTGCGGTACGACCGGGCCGACCCCACCGCCGACCCGCGCACCCGCCGCGCCCGCGTCGACGAAGCCCTGGCACGGGTCGGGCTCGCCGCCGCGTCGGCCAAGAAGGCCAAGGCGTACTCGCTCGGCATGAAGCAGCGCCTCGGGCTCGCCGCCGCCCTGCTGCGGCCGCGCCGGCTGCTGGTCCTGGACGAGCCGACCAACGGCCTCGACCCGCAGGGCATGCGCGAGATCCGTCTCCTGGTCCGGGAGCTGGCGGCCGAGGGCACCACGGTGTTCCTCTCCTCCCACCTGCTGGACGAGATCGAGCAGGTCTGCACGCACGCTGCGGTGATGGCCCGGGGCCGGCTCATCGTCCAGGGCCCGGTCGCCGACCTCGCCGCGGGCGCCCGGGGCCGGCTCGCCGTCACCACCCCCGACCCCGGGAACGCCGCCCGCATCCTCAAGGAGCACGGACTCACCGGCCTGAGCGCCGACGGCGACCGGCTGACCACCGACGCCCCGCCCGCCGCCGTGGACCTCGCCGACCTCAACGCGGCGCTGGTGGGCGGCGGGGTGCGGGTGCGGTTCTTCGGCGTCGAGCGGGGTTCGCTGGAGGACGCCTTCGTCGCACTCACGGGAGAGGGATTCGATGTCGCAGGCTGAGAAGTCGCAGGCTGAACGGGCGTTTCCCAGCGATTCGCGGGGCTCCCGCAGTCCGCTGTGGACGCTGGGCCTCCTCCGGTCCGAGATCACCACGCTGCTGCGCCGCCACCGCACCTACGCCCTGCTCGGCGTCCTGGCCGCCGTCCCCGTCCTCATCGGGATCGCGGTCCGGATCGAGACCGGCGGCGGAGGCGGGGGCGGGGCGGGCGGCCCGGACGGCGGGGCAGGTCCGGCGTTCCTCGCCCAGGTCACCAACAACGGCGTCTTCCTCGTCTTCGCCGCCCTCGCCGCGACGCTGCCGGTCTTCCTGCCGATGGCCGTCGGCGTCGTCGCGGGTGACGCGATCGCGGGCGAGGCGAGCAGCGGCACCCTGCGCTATCTGCTGGTGGCCCCGGCGGGCCGGACCCGGCTGCTGCTCGTGAAGTACGCCTCCGTCCTCGCCTTCTGCCTGGTCGCGACCCTGGTCGTGGCGGCGTCGGCGCTGGCGGTGGGGGCGCTGCTGTTCCCGGTGGGCGAGGTCACCACGATCTCCGGAACCCGGATCGGTATCGGCGAGGGGCTGGTGCGGGCGGGACTGACGGCGCTGGTCGTCGCGGTCTCCCTGACCGGGTTCGCCGCGCTCGGGCTGTTCGTCTCGACGCTGACCGGCAGCGGGATCGGGGCGATGGCGGCCACCGTCGGACTGCTGATCACGGTGCAGATCCTGGACAGCATTCCGCAGCTGAGCGGTGTGCACCCGTATCTGTTCGCGCACTACTGGATGTCGTTCGCCGATGTCCTGCGCGAACCCGTCCACTGGGACGACCTGATCAAGAACTTCCAGCTGCAGGGGCTGTACGTCGCGGTGTTCGGCTCGGCGGCCTGGGCGCGCTTCACGGCCAAGGACGTCACGGACTGAGAGAGCGCCCGGGAGCGGGTGCAAGGGGTCTGGCTTGATCGGATCGGCGGGGGCCGCACGCGCCGTCGGCCGGGCGAGCCGTCCCCCGATCGGCTCGTCGCGGCACGAACGGCACGAACGGTGCGGACCACCGGAACGACACGACACGGTACGTTCCGTTTCCGCCTGGGTATGGTGCGGTCTTTGGCGACGAGATGTCAACAAGAGATTGGCTGGAACCCCCCTATGCTCACCGAATGATCACATCGCCGAGCAGTGTGCGACGTAGCGAACGATCACGCCGCGCGATCCTGCGGTCCGCTCTCGACCTGTGTACGGAGCGGGGGTACGGGCACGTCACGATAGAGGCCATCGCGGCCGACGCCGGGGTCAGCAAGAAGACGATCTACCGCTGGTGGCCGTCGAAGGGCGCGGTCCTGCTGGAGGCGTTCACGGACGCCCTGATCGACGCCACCCCGTTCGTGGACACCGGCGACATCGGCGCCGACCTGCGCTCCCACGTCGCCGGCGCGGTGAAACTGCTCTCGGTCCCGCCGTTCGGCCCCGCCTACGCGGGCATCCTCTCCGAGCTGCACCACGACGACCTGCTGGCCCAGCAACTGCGGGAGCAGCTGGTCGACCCCCGCGTAGAGGAAGCGATCGGCCGCCTCCGCAGCGCCCAGGACCAGGGCCAGATCCCGCCCGGCGCGGACCTCCCGCTGGCCGTGGAGATGCTGTACGGCCCCGTCTACTACCGCCATGTGCTGCGCAAGCCCGTCCAGGACGAGGAGACGATCGCCACCCTCGTGGACCACGTACTGCGCTCGCTGCGGGCGCCGGGGTACTGAGGCGGGTTCCTGGGGGCGGGGCTCTCGCCCGTGCGGGGGAGGGGGATCGGTCCGGCGGTCGATGTCACCGGTCGCGGTCGATGCGACGTTCAGTGCATGAGTACCCGTGACATGAACACTTGGCGGCAGCAACGGCCATGGCCGCACCGGGCGGGCCGGGCCGCGCTGGTGTGGGCGGTGGCGTACGCCGGTTTCGGCCTGGCGTGCGTGCTGAGCGGAACCCCCTTGCTCCACATCAGGGGTGATGGGACGAGCCTCGGGCCGGCGTGGGCGGTCGTGGCGGTGGGCATGACGGCGGCTCTGATCAGCGCGGCGGTGGTGCGGTACGGGATGCGGCCGGCTCTGCGGGTGCTGCTCCTGTCGGTCTGCGGGCTGACCGGGGTCATCGCCTTCGGTCTGCTGATGGACGTGATCACGCTGATGGTCGGCCAGGGAGTGGACAGCCCGGCGTCCGCCGCGAACAAGGCCCTGTCGGCGGTCGGGGCCGTCCTGCTCGCGGCCACCGCCCGCTCCGACCGCCTGGCCGCCGTGCCCACCGGCACCGCCGCACCGAAGCCGTCCGCCGCCCCACGGTCCGCCCAACTCACGGCCTGGGCGGGCACGCTGGCGTTTCTGCCCTACGCGGCGATGAAGACGTACTGGGCCTCCGGCGGCACGTTCGCGGGGGTCACCGGCGGGGAGATGCTCGCCGTCTCGGAGCGGAACGGCGCATCGGGGATCTTCCTCGCCCTGGAGTCCTGGGGCCTGGACCCGACCGCCCTGCTGGCCCTGCTCGGCGTGTTCCTGCTGTGGGGCCTGGTCCGCCCCTGGGGTCAGGTCTTTCCGCGCTGGACGCCGTTCCTCCGCGGCCGACGCGTACCGCGCTGGCTCCCGCTCGCCCCGGCTCTGCTCGGCGCCGCCACGCTGGCCCCGTACGGCGTCGTCGGGGTCGGCTACCTGGCCCTGGTCACGGGTGGCGCGGTGACGATGGGGCGCGGCGACTTCGCTTCCGAGGGCGACGCGCTGCTGGTCGCCTGGACCGGGATCACCGCCTTCGCCGTCTATGGCGTCGCCCTGGTCGTCGCGGCCCGCTCGTACTGGCTACGGACGCGTCCCGCCGCCTGACCGCCCCCTACAGGAAGCACTCCAGGATCAGCGGCAGGTCCTGCAGCCACTCCTGGAGGCGGGACTTCCTGCGGGCGGCGATGACGCACGGGTGGGCCGTGCCGTGGTGCAGGTGGACGACGACCTGGAGGTGCTTGGGGCCCTCGGCCGCGTACGTCACGGTGCGGATCTGCGCCCAGGTGTAGTGCGTCTCCGCGCCCTCCGGGCCCAGCGTGATGCCCGTGGGGTCGATCAGGAGGGAGCTTCCCGGGCCGACCGCCACGAACGAGAGGTCGGCGTCGGCGTCGGGTGCGCCGCCGAACGGGGTGAGTCCGGTCGCGGCCTGGTGCGGCAGGAGGTAGTCGGACGGGGCCGGGTACGGCAGCGGGCCGTTGGGCGTGGCCTGGTGCGGCAGCGGGAAGTGGGGCGGGGTCTGCTGCTGGTACGACGGCGGAAAGGCGTTGGACGGGGTGTACGACGGTTGCCGGTGCGGCGGCGGAAAGGCGCTGGAGGGGGCGTACGACGGTGGCGGTGGGAGCACCGCCACCGTGGGGGCGTACGCCGCGGCGGGCGGGGGCGTCACGGTGTCCGGTACGAACAGGTCCAGCAGGCCCGCCGGCGTGGGCCGCTCCTCCGGGTCCTTGGCCAGGCATGCCGCGAGGACCGGCCGCAGCCCCTCCGGCACGGCGGCCAGGTCCGGCGGCTCGTGCACCGACCGGTACATCAGGCCCATCGGCGTACCAGCCCCGAACGCGCTGCCGCCCGCCGCCGCGACGAGCACCGCACCCAGCGCGAACACGTCGGCCGCGCCGCCGACCTCCAGCCCCTGCGCCTGCTCGGGCGCCAGGACCCCCGGGGTGCCGAAGGCCACGCCGGTGGCGGTGAGCCGGGTCGACTCCAGGGCCCGGGCGATGCCGAAGTCCAGGACCCGGGGCCCGTCCGGCGCCATGATGATGTTGCCGGGCTTGAGATCGCGGTGCACCAGCCCGCAGCCGTGGATCGCCGCCAGCGCCTCGGCGAGCGCCGCGCCCAGCCCCCGCAGCCGCGCCTCGTCCATCGCCCCCTCGGCCTCCAGGAGCGCGGAGAGGGTGGGCCCGGGGATGTACGCCGTGGCCAGCCAGGGCGCCGCCGCATCCGGGTCCGCGTCCACCACGGGGGCCGTGTGGAAGCCGCCCACGCTGCGGGCGGCGGCGACCTCGGCGCGGAACCTCTCCCGGAAGTGCGGGTCGCCCGCGAGCTCCGGCCGGGCCACCTTCACGGCCACCGCCCGCCCGCCGCGGGAGCGCGCCAGATAGACGGTGCCCATCCCCCCGGCGCCCAACTCCCGCTCCACGGCGTACCCGCCGATCCGCTCCGGCAGGCCGCTGCCGTCCGCCCCGTGCTCCATGCGCTGAACGCCCCCCTGTGCTTCGGCGTGTTTCGGCGGTTCAGTATGACGCAGGGCCCGACAGTCCTGGCGCGGTGTCACGCCTGCGTCCGCGTCCGCCCGTCACACCCCTGCCGCCCACCGGTGGCCGCCCCCGGCGCTGCGGGTGATGCTGGTCCGGCGCGTGCCGGCCCGGCTCCGGTGCGCCGGAGCCGGAGGGCGGGTGGAGCCGTGTCGGACAGCGAGAACCCGGCCGGGCCCGGGAGGGCCGCGCGGCCAGGAGGCGGTCTCGACGAGGCGCTTCTCGCGGTGCTGTTCAGGCAGTCCGCCGTCGGCCTCGTCGTGCTCGACCCGCGGCTCCGGCTCGTCCGCGCCAACTCGCTCGTCGAAGGCGTGGAGACCGGGGAGTACCTCGGGAGCCGCTTCACCGAAGCGTTCCGGCTCGACGACCCGGACGGCACCGAAGAGCTCATGAAGAGGGTGCTGGCCGGTGACGGACCGGCGCGCGACCACCTCGTGCGGGGCCGGCTGCGGCGGATCCCCGGCGACCGGGTGTTCCTGGTCTCCGCCTACCGCCTGGACGGCCCCGGCGGCCCCGACGCCCCCGCCCTCGGCCTGCTGGTCGCGGTCGTCGACGTCACCGAGCGGGAACGGGCCCGGGCCAGGGAAGCCGCGCTCGCCGCCGTGCGGGACGCGGTCGGCGGCTCCCTGGACGTCGCCACCACCTGCCGCGCCTTCGCCGACGCCCTGGCACCCGGATTCGCCGACCTCGCCGTCGTGGAGGTCGTGGACGACATCCTGCGCGGCGCCGAGCCGCCGGTGGGCCCGCTGCCGCCGGGAACCCCGCTGCGCCGCGCCGCGAGCGGCCGGTGCGACGCCGCCCGGGACACGGCGGAGAGCGGGAGCGGGGCCCGGGCGCGCTCGGCGGGCACGACCCGCCACCTCCCCGTCCTTACGCCGTACGCGCTCGCCGCTGCCGACCTGCGGGCCCGGCTCGTCCCGCTCGGGCCCGACACCCCGTGGCTCGGCACCGACCCGGACGGGGCGCGCGCCGTCGCGGAGACCGGCGCGCACTCCCTCATCGTGGTGCCCCTCACCCTGCGGGGCGCGGTCCTCGGGCTGGTCAGCCTCTACCGCTGCGGGACGGCCGAGCCCTTCGACGAGGACGACGTGTCCCTGGCCGTCACGGCGGCCACCCGGGCCTCCCTCGGCATCGACAACGCCCGCCGCTACGAGCGCGAGCACGTCATCGCCTCGACGGTCCAGCGGCGGCTGCTCCCGCAGGCCGAGCGGCAGCAGGCCGCCGTCGACACCGCGCACGTCCTGCTGCCCGGCCGGGACAGCGGTTGCTGGTTCGACACCATCGCCCTGTCCGGCGCCCGCACCGCGCTCGTCGTCGGCGGCGTCGCGGGCGAGGGCCTCCAGTCGGCCATCGCCATGGGCCAGTTGCGTACGGTGATCCAGGCGCTGGCCGTCCTCGACCTGGAGCCGGAGGAGGTCCTCGCCCGGCTCAAGGACACCGCCGACCGCCTCGCCCACGAACGCGCCTCCCTGCCGCCCGCCGACGCACTCCACGGCGAACCCCTGAGCGCGGGCTGCGTGTACGGGGTGTACGACCCGTTCACCCGCACCTGCACCGTCGCGCGCGCCGGGCACCCCGCGCCGCTGATCGTCGGCCCCGACGGACGGGCGGTCGCCCTCGACGTACCGGAGGGGCCCGGCCTCTTCTCCGCCGACAGCGCCCTCTTCGCCCCCGCCACCGTCACCCTGGAGGAGGGCAGCCTCCTCGCGTTCTGCACCGCCGACCTGCTCTCCGGCGACCGCGCCGCCGAACGCATCACGCGGGCCCTCGCCCGGCCGGGCCGCAGCCTCCAGCAACTGGGCGACGACATCGTGTACGCGCTGCCGGACGACACCCGCGCCGCCGGTGCGGCCCTGCTCCTGGCCCGTACGGGTACCGTCTCCGACCACCTCGTCGCCACCTGGGACCTCGCCCAGGACGCCACGACGCCCGCCACCGCCCGGGTGCTGGTGCGCGACCGGCTCCAGGGCTGGGGGCTGGACGAGGACACCGTGGAGGCGACCGAGCTGATCGTCAGCGAACTCGTCACCAACGCCGTCCGCTACGGCACCCCGCCGCTGCGGCTGCGCCTTCTGCTGGACTCCACGCTCACCTGCGAGGTCCACGACGGCTCCACGGCCGCCCCGCACCTGCGGCACGCCCGGACCGTCGACGAGGGCGGCCGGGGCCTGTTCATCGTCTCCCGCCTCGCCTCCCACTGGGGGGCGCGCCACGGGCCGGACGGCAAGGTGCTGTGGACCGAGCAGGACCTGTCGGAGACCTGAGGGCGGCCGCGCGGCTCCGGCGGCTCCGGTGCCCCGGCGGGGTGAATCGCGCCCACCGCGCCCGCCGATCGCGCACAGTGGTCCGTATGACGACACCCGCTGAGCTGCTCCGCTCCTTCGCCCGCACCCGCGCCTCCCTCGACGGCGACGAGGTCACGTACTGGTGGTCCGGAGACGTCTACTCCTGGGCCCCCGACGAGCCCTACCAGCGGGTCTTCGGCTTCGAGGGCCTCAACGTCGCCCGCCTGGTCCAGGACCCGGACGCCGGGCCGGACGCGTACCAACTGCTCACCCGCGAGGCCGCGTTCTACCTGGATCCCGTCAGCCGCGAGATCCTGGAGACCTGGCAGGACCTGCCGGTGGTGCACGTCTGGAACGACCCGGCGAACCAGAAGTGGCGTCCCTTCCCGATCCCGACGACCGACCTCGGGGATCAGCTCTGCTTCAGCCTGGAGATCCCGCTCGCCTACCCGTCGCCGCTGCCGGTGGCCCAGTACCCGGTTCACTCGGCGGGGGACACCTACCAGGCCCTGGAGCTCTTCCAGTTCTTCGCGGACCGCGCCGACCTCGCGGGCCCGGCGCCCGGCGTCCCGGCCACCATGTCGTGGAGCCGGATGTCCCCGTGGCTGCCGTGGATGGCCCGGGGGCAGCGGCCCGGAGGTCTCACCTTCCACTGCCGGGGCCGCAAGCTCGGCGCGTACACCGAGGTCCCTGAACGCACCCGGGCCTACATTGACGCCCACCACCCGGAGTTCGCGCACGCCCCGGAGACGTGGAGCGAGCCGAACGAGACCAGCTGGACGTACTTCCGCAAGCTCCACCCGCCCCAGGGCAAGCTCTAGGACCGGTCCGGGCGGGTGCGGGGCAGCAGCACCACGGCCAGGACCGCCAGCGCCGCGACGAGCAGGGCGCTGATCCCGCTGACGACGTTCAGGCCGTCGGTGAACGCGGCGCGGGCGGGTTCGAGCAGGAGACCGTGCAGCCCGTCGGGGAGATCCTCCGCCACGGCGAGGGCGTCGGGCAGGCTCTCGCGGGCGGATCCGGCCTCTGGCGCGGGCACCTCGGCGGGGGCCGCGCCGGTCATCCGGTCGCGGTAGACGGCGGTGCCCACGCTGCCGAGGACCGCGACGCCCAGGGAGACGCCGAGCTCGGTACTCGTCTCGGACATCGCGGCGGCCGACCCCGCCTTCTCGGGCGGGGCCGACCCCACGATCAGCTCGGTGCCGAGTACGAACATGGGGCTGATGCCCAGGTAGACGACGACGAAGCCGGCCACGAGGACGGGAAGCCCTCCGGCGCCGTCGACCTGGGTGAGGATCAGATAGCCGACCGCCGAGATCGCCAGCGAGGCCCCGATGACGTATGCGGCGGGCACCTTGCGGGCCAGCGCCGGCGTCAGGGTGGACGCCACGACGAGCGCCCCGGCGGCGGGCAGCAGCCACAGTCCCGCCGTGAGCGGCGAGAGCCCCTCCACCAGTTGCGTGTACTGGGTGATGAGCAGGTAGACGCCGCCCATGGCGGTGATGCTGAACAGCTGGATCCCCAGGGCGGCGCTGAACGAACGGTTCCTGAACAGGGTGACGTCGAGCAGGGGATCGGCCAGCCCGGACTGGCGGCGCACGAACAGCACGCCGAAGACCGGACCGGCGGCCAGGAGGACGACGGGCAGCAGCGCGGGACCGCCCTCGGCCAGCTCCTTGATCCCGTAGACGACCGGCAGGACGGCGGCGAGGGAGAGCACGACGCTGGCCGGATCCAGCCGGCCCGCCCGGGGCTCGCGGTATTCGGGAAGCAGCACCGGGGCGGTCACCAGAAGCAGGAGCATCACCGGCACGCCCAGCAGGAAGACCGAGCCCCACCAGAACGTCTGGAGCAGCACCCCGCCCAGCACGGGCCCCAGCGCGACACCGGCCGAGAAGCAGGTGGCCCAGACGCCGATGGCCGTGCCGCGCTGCCTCGGGTCGCGGAACATGTTGGTGATCAGCGCGAGAGTGGACGGCATCAAGGTCGCCCCCGCCACCCCGAGCAGCGCGCGCGTCGCGATCAGCATCCCGGGGCTGGTGGCGTACGCGGCGAGCGCCGATGCGACGGCGAAAGCGGCGGCGCCGATCATCAGGAGCTTCCGGCGCCCGATCCGGTCGCCCAGCGTGCCCATCGTGACCAGGAACCCGGCGATCATGAAGCCGTAGATGTCGGCGATCCAGAGCAGTTCGCCACCGCTCGGGCGGAGGGCGAGGCTCAGATGCGGGACGGCCAGATACAACACGGTGGCGTCCATGGCGAGCAGCAGGGTGGGCAGTGCGAGCACGGCCAGACCGAGCCATTCCCGGGCCCCGGCCGGCGGTGGGGAGGTGGGCGTGTGCAGCGTTTTTGTTGTTTCCGTTGACATGCCGCGTAAGCTAAACCCTCACGTCGGCGTCAGAGTCAACTCGCTTTCGGGGGCTGGTCATTACATGCGTATCGGCGAGTTGTCCCGGCTGACCGGAGTCAGCGAACGGGCCCTGCGGTACTACGAGGAGCAGGAGTTGCTGCGTCCGCTGCGCCGGCCCAGCGGCTACCGCGAGTACAGCGACGCTCATGTCGACACGGTGCGCAATATCCGCACGCTGCTCGCCGCCGGTCTGGGCACGGTGACCATCGCCGAGGTCCTGCCGTGCATGGTCGACGCGGACGGCCAACTCGCGGTCGCCTGCCCCGAGCTGCTGGACGACCTGGTCAGGGAACGGGACAGGATCACGGCCGCCATGGACGAACTCGCCGCCGCGCGAACGATGTTGAACACGATCATCGCCAGGCCCGCCCCGGCGGGGGCGGACGTGGCGATGGACTGTGACGAGGCGGTCGGGGCGTAGGCCCGGGGCGGGGGGCTCGTGCTCGTAGCCCCGGCCCGGCGCGGCGGGTGCGTAGACCCGGCCGGGCCCGGCCGGGCGTGCAGCTCCGGCCCCGGCACGGCTGGTGCGTAGGCCCGGCCTGGGCCGGCTGGCGTGTGGCCCCGGCTCAGCGCGGCGGGTGCGTAGGCCCGGCCGCCCGGGCGGGCGTGTAGCTCCGGCCCCGGCGCGGCTGGCGTGTGGCCCCGGCCCGGCACGGCTGGTGCGTAGGCCCGGCCTGGCCCGGGCGGGCGTGTGGCCCCGGCCCTGGCCCGGCTGGCGGGCGGGGCCCGGCCCCGCCCGGGCCGGCGGGCTCAGGGGTGGGCCGGGCCCGGGCTCTAGGGGAGCGTGATGTTCCGGCCGGGACCGCCCTCGGTCGTGTCCTTCCCGGTGCCGCCGACGATCACGTCGTCGCCGTCCTCGCCGTGCAGCATGTCGTCTCCGGAGCCGCCGAGCAGGATGTCGTCGCCGTCCCCGCCCATGACGTGGTCGTCGCCCGGGCCCGCGTACACGACGTCCTTGCCGTCGTAGGCCTCGATCATGTCGTCGCCCCGGCCGCCCCACAGCCACTGGTCGCCTTCGACGGCCATCAGGTGGTCCATGCCGTCGCCGCCGTCGAGGACGACGCGCCCCATGACCATGTCGTCGCCCTCGTCGCCCCGGACCGTGTGCGCGGTGTGGGCGTGCAGCATGTCGTCGCCGGGGCCGCCGCTGACGGTGGCCACCCCGGGGTCGCTGGTGGCGATCTCGTCGTCGCCGTCGCCGAGGAAGACGTCGATCCGGTCCGGCCGGGCGCTGTCCGTGGGCAGTTGGCAGACGACGTACGTCTCGACGCCCGGTTCCAGGTACGTGCAGTGGTCGCCGGGCTGGAGCGGGACCGCGTCCCGGAAGCCGATCCGCCGGACCCCGTCGCCCTGGTCCATCGGGACCACGTGGAGGTCGTTGACCTGGCCCGGGGCGGCGGTGAAGGTGATCGACTGCTTCGCCCAGTCGGCTCCGATACGGGCCTTCGCCTCGGTGGCGGCGGAGGCGGCGGGCGCCGCGATCACCGGGCCCGCGGCGAGGCCGGTGGCGAGCAGGGTCACTACGGCCGGCATCCTCTTGCGCTTCACGACAGCTCCTCGGTGGGTCCGTGGGGGTTTCCCGCCCGCCCGCGTGGAGCAGGCTGAGGCAGGTGCATGTCAAGCGGTACGCGTGGCGGTGGGGCGCCACGATCGTGACGGCAGCCTACCCGCCTTGGTCTAGACCAAGCTAGGGTCCGGCGCGACCCCGGTGTCGACCGGTGCGGCTCCGGTGCCGAACAGCCGCTCCAGGACCACCGCGACCCCGTCCTCCGCGTTCGACAGCGTCACCTCGTCGGCCGCCGCGCGCAGCTCCGGGTGCGCGTTGCCCATGGCCACCCGGCGGCCCGAACCGGCGAACATCGGCAGGTCGTTGGGCATGTCGCCGAACGCGACGGTTCGCCCGGCCCCGATCCCGAGCAGCTCGGCGGCCGCCGCCAGCCCCGTGCCCTTGTCCACCCCGCGCGGGGCCAGCTCCACCGTGCCGGGCCCCGCCATGGTCACCGTCGCCAGATCGCCCACGGCCCCGCGCGCGACGGCGGCCAACTCGTCGTCGCCCAGCACCGGGTGGCGCACCAGCACCTTGATCACGGGCCGTTCCCACAACGCGGCCCGGGAGGTGACGCGTTGGGCGGGAAGCGTGGGGTTCGGCATCCGGTACCCGGCCTCGATCAGTGTCACCCCGTCCACGCCGTCCTGGTCCACGGCGGCGAAGACGGCCCCGACCTCCGCCTCGATCTTGCCGAGCGCGGTGTCGGCGGCCTCCCGGTCCAGGGCGACGGAGCGCAGCAGCCGGCCGGCGTCGGCGTCGGCGTCGGCGTCGGCGTCGGCCTCGTACAGCTGGGTGCCCTGGCCGCAGACGACGAGCCCGGTGTACGCCAGGTCCGCGAGCAGCGCCCGTATTCCGGGGACGGGCCGCCCGGTGACGATCAGGTGCCGGGCGCCCGCGGCGGCGGCGAGGGCGAGCGCGGCGCGGGACCGGGCGCTCACGGTGTTGTCCGGGCGCAGCAGGGTGCCGTCCAGGTCCGTGGCGACGAGGGCGTATGCGGGGGGCGTGGGCATGGGCCACAGCCTAGAAGGGCCCGAACAGCTGTTTGCCCGCCAGGGGTGGGTGGGGCGGGCCGTTCCATGACCTGGGCGGGGCCGTTGTCAGTCCACTGCCCCGCCGGCGTTACGGATGAGCTGCCGCAGCACCTTCACCGTGGTGACGTAGTCCGCGTCGGGGATTCCTTCGTGGAGCGCGGCGCGGATGGCGGGAGCATTGCGCTTGAGGTCGAGGCGCGCCTGTTCCCCCGCCTCCGTGATCCGCAGCCTGTCTTCCCCGCCCCGTCGCAGCCATCCGCGCTCCACGAGCCCCTCGGCCTCGACCGCCAGGTCGTCCTCGGGCCGGATGTACGAGGCCATGGCCTGCTGGAGCTCGGGGAGGGTCATCCCTGCGCCGTCGGGTGAGATGTCGTTCGCCGACAGATTGCGCAGAAGCCAGAACTGCGGCTGGGTGTAGCCCTTCTCGGCCTGCCGCTCCCGGGTGTACGCGATCAGCGCCTCGTAAGCGACACCGGTCCAGTAGGCGGCGGGTTGTCCGGCGAGTTCGGCGTCGCTGAGCTGCTGCTGCTCCTGATTCGACATGACGCATGCTCCCTCGGTGGTGCGATCCGAGGCCCGCGCGATGGCGCGGGCCTCACAGACAACGACCGTAGGACCTCAAGCATGGTTGAGGGCAAGGGGGAGGTTCGGCGTGGAGCTGCCCCACCGTGCTCGCACGGTGGGGCTGTTGCTCTGTCGGGTCGCGCGGTTCAGGCGGTGCCGAAGCCGCCGGCCCGGACGCCCGCCACGAAGGTGGTGAACGCGGCGGCGGGCACGGTGAGGACCGGGCCGGTCGCGTCCTTGGAGTCGCGGACGGGGACGATGCCGTGCGGGGCGGCGAGGTTGGTGGCGACCTCGACGCACGCGCCGCCGTTTTCGCTGTAGGAGGACGTGAACCAACGGGGGGTCTCGGTTGTCACGGGGGGCCCTTCCGTAGTTACGGGTGCTGCAACTCTCCGGACTTGATGCCCACGACGAACGCGGTGAATGCGTCGGCCTGAACGCTCAGGCTCGGGCCGGTCGCGTTCTTGGAGTCGCGGACGGGGACGATGCCGTGCGGGGCGGCGAGGTTGGTGGCGACCTCGACGCACTGGCCGCCGTTTTCGCTGTAGGAGGACGTGAACCAACGGGGGGTCTCGGTTGTCACGGGGTGCCCTTTCGCAACTGCCTGAACATGTCTACGGATGCGGCCTGGGAGGGGGCCAAGGCCTGCATCTGATGGTAGGCCGTCAGATGCTGCACCACCGAGCCACTTTCGCGCTCCAGATAGCCCTGTTGCGCCGACTCCGCGTACGACATGAGCGAGCGGTCCGGCAGGGTCAGGATGGTAATCGGCAGGCTGAACGGGCGGTGCTCTCCCATGGTGAACGGCACCATCTGGATCACGGTGTTGTGCTGCTCGGCGAACTCGATGAGGCGGTCCATCTGCGCCTTCATGACCTCCGGCCCGCCGACCGGTCGGAGGAGGCAGCTCTCGTCCAGCAGCGCGAAGACCAGCGGCGGCTTCTCCCGGACCAGGGCAGCCTGACGTTCCGCGACCAGAGCGACCCGCTCCTGGGCCTGGTCCGCGGTGATCACTTGCCGCCTGATGACGCTGTCCGCCAGGACCGTCGCGTACTCCAGGGTCTGGAGCAGCCCCGGGATGACGCCGACCTCGTACAGCCGGATCTCCGCCGCCCGGCGCTCGTAGTTGAGGAACTCCGGGAAGCCCTCCAGCAGGCTGCCGTGCTTGATCTGGCTCAGCTCGCGCTCGAACGATGCCTCGGTGCCGGTGAGGCCCAGCGCCCGGTCCGTACTACGCGAAAAGCGCAAGGTCGCGAGTTTGCGACCAGTTTCCACGGACGAGATGTGCGTGCTGGAGTAGCCGTTGTGGTTGCCCAGCTCCTCCTGCGTCCAGCCTCGCTTCTCCCGTAACTCGCGCAGACGTGCACCGTAGGCTGCCTGCGCGGAGCTTTCCGGGTTCAAATCCTTGATGTTCACCGGCCCCGCCCCCGATCTTCCGTGCCGAATAGGCAAGTTGAATGACTCCTCACGGTAGGTCACGCTGAATCGCCCCGGTAGTCATACGGCTACAGAGAGGAGCGATAGGTGTACGGCGAGAACGTTTGCCCGAACGCGCAGCAGCCTCCCGACCTCCCGGCCCTCGGAGCGCTCATGGTGGACACCGCACGCGGTGACCGCGTGGGCGAGTTCCGTGGGGTTGCCGGCCCCTATTGGTCGCTTCGCCCGGTGGGCGGCGGGGCTGAGTGGGAGGCTGAGCCGCACCGGGTCCGGCCCGCGCTCCTCATAGAGCAGCTCCGGGCCAGGACCGCCCGCCTCAACGCCCGAAGCAGGGGTGAGGTTCTGTGAACGCCCGTCACCGGCAATTCACTTGGTACGTCGCCGAGAGCCACGGCGGCGACGCGACGCGGTCCGTCCGGCTCGGCGGCGTCCTCGTACCGACGCGGCGGCTGGCCCTCCGATGGCTGCGGCGGCAGGCCCGGCGCTTCGCGGACGCGCTCGATCCGGACCCGTACACCCCCTGGGTTCCGAGCCGCGCGCTCTACCCGGTCGGCGCGGCCGGCCTGCGCGACGCACCGGCCGAACTCCGTTTCTGGGTAACCAGTTTCCGTGAGCACGACTACGCGCTGGAGCGGCTAGCGGACGGGCTGCCGTACGAATTCGTCGCCCGGGACGCCGCGTCCTGGTACGGGCTCGTCATGCGCCCCTTGGCCGCCGCCTGCACCCCTTCCCCTTCTCACCGGCAAGGATGAGCGCCATGTTGCAGTGCACCGCCTTCACCGAACTCCCCGAGATGGGCGCGCGGGTCGCGCTCATGGGTCTGGAGGACGAGCCCGGCGAGGCGACGGAAGCCCCCGAACTGGACGATTTTCTGCTGTGCGAGCTCGGCGAGCACGAGGAGACGGTCGAGCACGCGGCCCAGCTCCCGTCGGTGTCGGCCTCCGGCGGGCGTGACCTGTGGATGTTCTGGACCGATGGCGACGGACGCCGGAAGTTCCGCTTCGCCGAGCTGCTTCCGTGCCCGGCCGTGATTCACCGGCTGTCCGTGCAGGACGGCGACGCCTGTGTGCTGTACGACCGGCACCCGGCCGCGCATTCCTGGGACGTGACGGATCCGCTCGCCGACCTGATGGCGGAGCGGATCAGGGAGGACGTACGGCGCGACCGGGAAGGCGGCGGAGCCACCTAGCTCCGCTTGCGGCTGACGGTGCTCCGGGGCTTCCGGTGAGCGTCCCGACGCCGGTGCGCTGGTTCGCGTGGTCGAGGGCGGCGCCGACACGAGCGGCCCACCTGAAAGCTCTCACCAGGTGCTCGTCCATCGCGTTCCTGCTCTCTCGGCCGTACGTCGTTTTCCTGTATGGCGCATCTACCGTCCGGGGAGGTTGCCCGACGGTCTTCCGCCGCGGCTCTCTGCCGATCGGCAGATGTACGAAGGGGGCCCCGCGCGACAGCCTTGATCTTGCGACGACCGATACAGATGCCGCGAGACCAGGGGGAGTTCGTCATGTCCGACACCGTCACAGAAACGTCCGCCGAAACGCCCGGCGACATGCCTGTCGATGCCTCCGGGAGGGCCGCTCCGCATGTCGTGTCACGCCATCGGTTCCGGTGGTGGTCCCGGTGGCCGGATCTGGCCGGGCATCTGGCGGTCGTGTGGTCCGCGCTCTACGGGGTGGCTGCGCTGTACTGGGCCCTGGGCGGCGACGGCTACCCCTTCCGGCGGGTCGACGAGGACCGTTCGTCGGGGTCGATCCTGGAGCCGAGCCGGGCCGAGGTGGTCGCCCCGGTGCTGGCCGTGTTCTGCGCCCTCGGCGTGGTCGCCGGACTGCTGATGCTGAAGAGGATCGGCACCGGTCGGGTCCGTAAGACCCTGCTCGGCTACGGGTGGGCGGCCGGTATCGCCCTGACCCTCCTGATCCCCAACTACTCGCTGCTCGGCCTGCTGGCCTTCTCGCCGGTGCTGCTCGTGTTCGTCTTCACCGGGGTGCCGGGGCCGCAGGACATGGGCGACATCCTTTACTGGCACCGCGGGAACCTGCTGATCGTCTTCATCGGCGGGCTGCTGTGGGTCGCCGCGACGCTCGCGTACCAGCGGCGCACCGGCGGGCGGTGCGTCCACTGCGGCCGGGCCCCGCACGGATCGGGGCGTCGGAGCGACCCCGTCAGGCTGCGCGCCTGGGGCCGCCGGGCGGTCTGGGTGGCCGTGCTCTCGACCCTCCCGTACGACATCACCCGTATCGCCTGGTACTTCGACGTGCCGCTCGGCATCACCGACGCGTTCCTGAAGGAGGTCATTGAACGGATCGTCCGTGAGCTGTTGGAGGGGGCGACGGTTTCGGCTATCGCCGTGGGGCTGAACGCCGACAGCATCCCGAGCCCGCGCGATCACTGGGCCGTGAAGATGGAGCGCGAGAAGGGCGGGAAGACCGGCGGGGCCAAGGGGTCGCACGTCGTGCGTGACGTGTTCAAGTGGACTCCCGCTGTCATTATCCGGATGCTTCGCAACCTCATTAAGCCGTTTCGGTGGAGCCCCGAAAAAACCCAGACCCCCGTACCTGCTACCCATATCAGGGTGGCGGGTGCGGGGAATTTTCATTTCATGTCACTCGGGTCAAGCGGCTTCAATGGATCGTTCATAGACGTCTCGTGCTGTCGAGTTCGATCGGTACGGGCGCAGAAGGGGAGCGATTTTCGCTACCTGCTCGTCTACTCTTCCGGAATGGATAGTGGGAACTTCCTCCAAGGCTTTCTCCCAGGTCTCACAAGCCGCTTCAAGATGCCCTATTCCTAGTTGCCGTTCGGCGAGCATGAAACTGAAACGGATTGCTGACCTCCGACTATCACTGGAATCGCGAAGACGGAAATGCGCTTGCAGGGATTCTACGCTGCCAGGAATATCGCCGAGTTCGAATCGGACCTGGGAAATATGATAAGCAAGGGTCGAAGAGTTGTAGGACCCGAACGTCTTGGAACGGGATTCCGCCTTTTCTACGGCTACTTCCGCTTCGCGAAGGTACATCAGAGAGCTAGACCGGTCTCCCGTTTGGGCGCTAGCGTGAGCCTGTTGGCCAGCAAGGAATGCCCGCATCCGCGGCCCCGCCTTGGGGGAAGCTGCTGCGGCAGCGTCAGCGAGACGCACTGCATGTCGCCCGTGCCGCAAATCCACAGCCTGCACACTCATACCTCGAAGCGTGGTGCAATAGGTCAAATGATCCTCAGCCGCCCCCGCAAGTTCCAGCGCCTTTAGGTAATAGCGCTGGGCTAGCCCGTGGACTCCTTCGTCCACCGCCATGTATCCAGTCAGGTAACACAGGTCCGACGCGGCGGCCATCATCGCTTTGCGAACAGGTTCGGGAGCATCTGCCCGTAGATAGGGTGCAACGGTGTTAACAAGGAAGGCAGCCGCCATGGGTCGCGCATGGCGACCACCAAACTGATCATCGAGGCTGGAGATGCGTTCAGTCATGGAAATGATCATGTTTACGTCGGGCATTCCTATGCGCTGCGTCTGCCCCTTTTGGGCGGCTTCCATCCGTCCGATAACGTCCGGCCAGTCCGGAATGGCGAGTGCAACAGAAAACAACCCTGCGCCGAGAACGCTACGGCGTGAGGGGTCCATGTCTTGCCTCCCGAGGTCTACCAGCCCTTCAACGGTAGTCGGGTGGCTGCTGGACTCTTCTGGGGGTGCCGCGAACCCCGCCTCCGCGTGTGTGATGGGCCGGAGTAATCTCCGGGCGAGCGCTTCGAGAATCAGCGGTCGGACAGATTCCTTCGGCATGTGTCCGCTCAACCATTGGTGGACTGAGGGCTGTTGGTACTTCAGGGGGGTTCCGCGCTCGGTTCCGATGCGGTTGACCTCTTGAGCGAACTGCCGCAGGGTCCACCCGCTCTCGCGGTACAGCCGCTCAAGTCCGGCGTTCGGCTGTCGTGTCGTCACTGGTCCCCAACTCCCGTGCTCTGACTGCTTAACGCTCTTAACTCCCGCCCTCTTCCCAACGGTACCGCTGTGCGTGGTCGGACGGTTGCCTAGTGCGAGCACGGCCACCGCAAGGGATGACACCGCAAGGAGGGCCCGGACATGGAGAAGCACGCAGGAACGGCCACGGGGAACCCCGAGCGGTCCAGTGAGGGAATACCGGCTCGGGCCTACTGGTGCGAAGTGCTTGCGGAAGGGGAGGTGTACGGGACGCGCGAGACAGTCCTGTACGTCCTCGGTACCTTCCAGACGATCTCGCCGAAACTCGCGCTGCGGTGGTTAAAGGGCGAGGCCGCGCGCATCGCGGACCGGCTCGACCCGGACCCGGAACGCTCGGCGTGGGTCAAGCCGTGGATGCGCGTGGACACCGTGCCCAAGCCCGACAGCCCCACGGAACAGCGGTTCTGGAGTCTCGACCATGAGGAGCACCAGGCCGCGCGGGACCAGCTCAAGGAAGGTGCCCCGTTCTCCACGGTCATCCCCGACAAGGGATGCCGCTTCACCTTGACCGTGTGGCCCGTGGCCGTGCCCTCGCCCGAGTCCAGCCCGACACTGCCCGCCATTGACGGACAGTCCACATGCCCCCGCCCTGGTCGCACGAGCCACAGGAAGGCCCGTCGCACGTCGGGTTGGCTCACCCCCTTTCTGTGACCAGCGCGGGCCCCCAACTCCGCCCCCGCTACATGACTTGCTCTGTGGCAGGGGGCGGGCCCAACTCCGGTCGGCTGTATGCGTGACGGTCGGCAGCCGACCGGCTCCAGATGCACCACACCAACCACCTAGGAGGAACAGAGAATGAGCACCGCAACGGTTACGTCCGTCCCGTTCGGGGTCCGGCACCTGGTCTCGCCCCCGCCGTCGAACAACGAAGCGCCCGTCATCACGTACAGCGAGGGGTTGCAGCTCAACGTCTCGGCCGAGGGCAACCCGTGGCACGCGATCACGGCGGAGATGCCCGAGACGCAGACCGAGACCAGCAACGGCGACGGCTCGGCCCCCGGCTCCGACTCCGGAACCGACCTGTACTGACATGGCATCCATCCTCATCCTGACCGGCCGGGAAGACCTCACGGCCGATGCAGTGGTTGAGGAGCTGGTGAAGCGCGGGGAGACCGTCGTCAGGTACGACACTGCCGACTTTCCGACCGCTTCCCGTCTGGCCGTCTCCCTCACGGGGGATGGCTGGACGGGCCCCCTCGCTGGCTCCCGCACGGTCCGCCTGGAATCCGTTAAGTCGGTCTGGTGGCGTCGCCCCAATGAGTTCCGGACCCCTGACGACTGGCCCGGACACGCTCGCGCCCTCGCGGTCTCGGAAGCGCGCTCGGGACTGCTCGGCGTGCTCGGCTCGCTGCCCGTGCGCTGGATCAACCACCCCTCGCGAGACGCTGCCGCGAACTACAAGCCCGTTCAACTCGCCGTTGCTGTCCGCTGCGGGCTCGACGTGCCCCGCTCCGTGATCACGTCGGACCCCGAGCACGCCCGCACGTTCATGGGCGATGACACGGTTGTCTACAAGGGGCTCGGTGGGGGCGTGCTCGGCCCCGGGGGAGAGCGTCAGTTCCTTCCTGTGGCGCTCGTCTCAGCGGACCACGTGGACGACGGGGTAAGCGGCACGGCCCACCTGTTCCAAGAGCGCGTGGAAAAGGCGTACGAAGTGCGCTTGACCGTGATCGGGGACCGTATGTTCCCCGTAGCCATCCACGCGGGCAGCGAGGCCGCACAGCTCGACTGGCGCACCGACTACCAGTCTCACACGTACGAGGTGGTCGACCTGCCCCCCGAGGTTGAGAAGGGGGTCCGCCGGCTCATGGACGAACTCGGCTTGTTCTTCGGCGCGCTGGACTTCGCCGTCACCCCGGACGGCCGTTGGGTCTTCTTCGAGGTGAACCCCAACGGTCAGTGGCATTGGCTCGCCGTCAAAGCCGGTGTCCCGCTCGTTGAAGCCATGGGGGCGACGCACTACAAGGAGAGACCGCATGACCGAAGCGCCCACATGGACCGCCGCCGCCCGCGCCCTCGCCGACAAGGTGACCGCGAACGCTCCCGGATGGCATGAAGCCGTCAGCAACACCCCCCGTCACAAGCTCGTCCCGCGCTGGTGGCAGCGCATCCCCAACAGCCCCGCGCAGCAATGGGAGTTGGTGAACCCGCCCGAGGACTCCGCCGAGCTGTTGCACGCTGCCTACGCGGACGAGACGCTTGTAACCCGCGTCGGCCCCACCCACGCCGACCACGCGGCCCCGGGCGAGCACGGAAAGGGCGACCCCACGTCGTCCAGCACCCTGCCGGGGCTCATCGTGTCCATGGCCCATCGGCTCGACGTGCAGCCCGGTCAACGCGTGCTCGACGTGGGTACGGGCTCCGGGTACTCCGCCGCTCTGTTCGCGCGCCGCTTCGGGGACGACAAAGTGACGAGCGTGGACGTGGACCCGTACTTGGTCGAGGCTGCCCGTAAGCGTCTCGCGGCGTTCGGACGAACCCCTCGGCTGGAAGCCATCGACGCAACCGGCGATCTCCCCGAGTCCGAATACGACCGCATCATGGCGACCGTCTCTGTGCGGCCGGTCCCCCCGACGTGGCTCCGCGCGCTCCGCCCCGGGGGACGAGTCGTTACGACCATCGCCCACACCGCCCTACTGATCACGGCGGACATGGGCACGGACGGAATCGCGCGAGGGACGGTTCAGCCCGACCCCGCCACGTTCATGGAAGCCCGGCGGGAAGCGGACTACCCGGGGAAGTTGGACGACGTATTCGTGACCGCCCGCGTACGTGAGGGCGAGGACGTACGGCCCCCCGAGGGAGCAATTCCCGACCTGTGGCAGGAATGGCCGCTCCGGTGGCTGTTCGAGCTGGACACCCCCGGGGTCGAGACCCGCGCAGCTACCTACCCGGACGACGGGCGGCGCGTGGTATGGCTGCTCGCTGCGGACGGCTCATGGGCCCGAGCCGAGGACGGAACCTCACCCCTGTTGCACCAGGGTGGCCCTCGCCGACTCTGGGACGACCTGGAACGCGTCCGCCGCACCTGGGAGGAGCACAACCGGTTCTCTCTCCACTCGATGCGCGCGGAACTCTCCCCCCAGGGCAGCTATCTCCTGTCCCCGGACGACTCATGGCGCTTCTCCATCTGACCCCACGCGGACCCCGGCCCCGTCCGTGTGCTGCCCCCGTGGCGCACGGGCGGGGCTACGCGTCGTCCTGCGTGGCGCACGGGCGGGGCTACGCGTCGTCCTGGCGCTCATCCTCGCTCCGGTCGCGTACGTAGGTGCCTCGCTGCGGCACGGTATAGACGTACCCGAGTTCCCGCAGGTGCCGCACCGCACGACGGGCGGTGTCCCGCGCCACGCCCCATCGCTGGATCAATGAGGACTCCGAGGGGATCGGGCGGTCCACGGCGAGGGTGCCTGACTCGATATCCCGGATGATCTCTGCCGCGATCTGCTGATACGGCCGTCCCGCAACGGGAGCGGAGCTACGCCGCAGCGTTTGCCCGGATCGGCGTGGACTACGACCACCCGACCATGCCGCTCGGCTCGCTCGTGCACCGTGAGCGGGTGGCAGCGTGACCGCCGACGAGCTGTTTTCGGAATTCCTCGCGGGACACGTAGCGCTCTGCATCGAGTGCCGCGAGCTGACCCGCGCCCCGATCCCTGTCCGCTGGATTCAGAGCAACAGCGGCCCCGGGACGACCCTCTACGCGTGCCCTGACCATGCGGTGAAGCTCGGGGCGGGCCCGACCCCCGAGGACGAGCTACGGGCCCCGTAGTGCCCCGCACAGACAACAAAACGCCCCGTTCGGCAACTGCCGGGCGGGGCTCTGTCGTTGGCGCTGACGTGCGGGTATCCTCAGAACTGGTTGTTACGTGTGTTGGGGTCCGTCATCACCATCCAGCTCCCGCCTTGCTCGTCGTACGTGCGCAGCGCCCGCGCGCCCAGTGCCGCCAGCCGCTCCGCCTCCGTGTCACGCTGCCCCGGTGCTGAGTGCACATCGATGTGGAGGCGGTTCTTCACCGTCTTCGGCTCCGGCACCCGCTGGAACAGCAGCCGCCGCCCCTGCCCCGTACCGCTGACCTCGTCGTACGGGTCGTCCGGGTGCCGGGCCGCCGCGAGGTCGAGCCAGGCGCGGCGGCCGTGGGCGTGGGTCGTGATGGCCTCGGGCACGGCCCCGGCCGCGAGGAGCTGCTCGATCAGCGGGCTGTTGTCCTCGACGAGATAACCCAGGGCCTCCGCCCAGAATCCGGCCTGCGCGTGCGGGTCGGCGCTGTCGATCACGAGCTTCCAGGACAGCGGCTGCGGCCGTGGCTGTGGCTGTGGCTGTGTCGGTGTCGGCGTCTCTGTCATGGAAACCGTTTATAGTAGTTACATGAGCGGAAGGGCAATGGACACGCCGGGGCTGTTGTTGCGGCATCCGGACGGCAGCTCGTTCCGGTTCGATCCGGGCGCGCTGTGTCTGGAGCTGCTGCCGACCGGGGGCCCGGGCCCCTTGTCGTACTTCGAGGTGCTGCACGAGCCGGCGGACCTGGTGCGCTGGGCGGAGGAGAGCCGGTTGCCGAGCGGGCTCGGCGAAGGCTCCGGCTCGGGTGGGGGGCTGGCCGTGAGCGCGGCGGAGGTGGCGGACGCGCGGGCGTTGCGCGATGCGCTCTGGCGGCTTACGGAGGGCCGGGTGCGGGAAGAGCCCCCGGACCCGGACGACCTCGCCACCCTCAACGACGCGGCGGCGCGGCCGTCGTTGACGTCACGGCTGACCGTGGGCGGCGAGCGGTCCTGGACGCCCGGAGCCACCGGGACCGGGCTGCTGTCCACCGTCGCCCGCGACGCGGTCGACCTGTTCACCGGGGCGTACGCCCACCGGATCCGCGCCTGCGGCGCGCACGACTGCCGCCTGCTGTTCGTGGACACCTCCCGCCCGGGCAAGCGCCGCTGGTGCTCGATGGAGCGCTGCGGCAACCGGCACAAGGTCCGGGCCCACCGCGCCCGGCTCATCCCGCCCGGCCCCCCGCCTCCGGCGAGTGAAGCCGTCAACCGACGAACGCCGACCAACGAAGACGAAGGGGATCCGTCATGCCGACCGGACTCACGCAGGACGCGGGCTGGGAGATCGGCGTCTCCCGGACCATCCGCCGACCGCTGACCGCCGTGTGGGACTTCGTCGCCGGACCGGAGGGCGCCGCGCTGTGGCTCGGCCTCGACGGCCCGCTGCCCACCGAGAAGGGCGCCCCGTACCGTACGGCGGACGGCGTCGAGGGCGAGATCCGCAGCTACCGCCCCGGTGACCGGGTCCGCCTCACCCACGGGACCTCCACCGTGCAGGTCGCCGTGACGCCCGGCAGCTCCGAGGACCGGACCGTGCTCCGCTTCCACCAGGAGCGCCTGGCGAGCGCCGAGGAGCGCGAGGAGCGCCGTACGCACTGGAAGAACGTGATGGACCGGGTCGAGGCCGAGCTGACCTGACCCGACTCGACCCGATCCGACCCGGCCTGGCTACCCGGGGGTTCTACGCCTCGCCCGGGGAAGGGGTGGCGCAGGCGGGGCAGGTGTGCCGGTCGATCGCGGCGAGCAGACGCGTGGCCGCCGTGCGGACGGCCTGGGCGGGGGACTGGCCCCCGGCCTCGGGTGCGCACGGCGCGCCGGGCGCGTCCGGCACGGCGGAGAGTCGAACGGCCGTGGCGCGCCCCTCCGCCACCGCCTCGTGCGCGGCGCGGGTCCACGCGGGGTGCTCGGGGTTTCCGGCGGCCAGGATCGTGGCGAGCAGGTCCAGCACGCCCGCCCGGTCCCTGACCGTGTCCGTCGCCGCCAGCTCCCAGAGGAACGGCACCGTCGCCGCCGTCGAGTCGAAGACGGGCGGGGTGCCGATCCACCGCTCCAGATCGTTGAGCGCCTCGTCCGCGGAGGGCGCGTCGCCCCAGGCGATCCGCGACAGCACGCCGGGAACCTGGGACGCGGAGCCGTACGCGTGCTGCAACTCGTGCCAGCGCACGTTCCTCATGGCCCCCAGGACAGTCCCCATCCGGGCACTCAATCAGCCTTTACCGCACGGCGTCCACCATGCCGGGCGACCGTTCCGGGGGCCGTTCCGATCCGTGGAGCCGGCGCAGATACTCCCGTACGGAACGGGCGTCGTCCGCAGACGCGACAACGCCCACGTGGTGGTCGGGCCGGACGACCACGACGGTGCCCGCGCCGGTAGCGCCGGAGGCCCCCGTTCCGTACGCGGCGGCCGCGTGACCCGCGTCGTCGACCACGGATCCGGGCGCCGCCCCGGCCCGGTGTTCGTGACTCCGGTCCTCGTGAGTCCGGTCCTCGTGCGCCCGGTCCTCGCGAGTCCGGTCCTCGTGCGCGGCGTACACCCGGCAGGTCCGCACCCCGGCGTCCCCGTACGCGTCCGCCACCTCGCGCAGCACCGCCGCGCTGCCCGGGCCGAAGCCGAGGACCGTGGTGCGGGGGCCCGCGAAGACGCGGTGCAGCCGGGTACGGGCTCCGGTCGCGGCGTCGGCGCAAGGGGCGTCCGGCGCGCGGTCCCCGGGCAGCGGCGCGGGACCTCCGCCGTCCGGCGCACGGTCCCCGGCCTGCGGGGCTTCGACGGGGGCCGGGGCCAGGGAGCTCCAGCGGTAGCCGACGCCCAGGCCGGTCGTGTCCGGGGTGATCGCCGCGTCCAGGCCGCCGCCGGGCCGGCGGATCGCCTCCAGCGTGGCCCGCAGCCGCTCCGAGGTGAGGTCCAGGGTCCGGGCGGCCACCGGAAGCCGCTCCTCCTCGTACGTGTCCAGCAACTCCGCGCCCGCGTGACCGGCGAGCACCAGGCCCAGCTTCCAGCCCAGGTTGAACGCGTCGTGGATGCCGGTGTTCATGCCCAGGCCGCCCGCGATGGCGTGCACGTGCGCCGCGTCGCCCGCGAGCAGGACCCGCCCGGCGCGGAAACGGTCCGCCATCCGCACGTTGACCCGGTACGTCGACAGCAGCTCGGCCCGCGTCAGGGCCCGGCCGGGCAGCGCGGTGTGGCGGGCGAGCAGCCGCCGGAACCCGTCGGTGGTGGGCGCGAGCGGCCGGCCCGCCCCGTCCCGCTCCGGCCCGGCCTGGAACCACCAGCCCGTCCGTGTACCGGGGATGGGGCAGAGCATGACCGCGCCGTCCGCGTCGAACCACTGGTGCCAGCGGGTACGGTCCAGGGCGTCCCCGGCCAGCTCGACATCGCCGCAGACCATCACCTGGTCCTCGGCGGTGGTCCCCTCGAACCCGATCCCGAGCAGCTTCCGTACGGAGCTGTGGGCGCCGTCGCACCCGACGACGTACCGCGCGCGTTCCGTCCGGCCCTCCGCGAACATCACGTCCACGTGCCGCCCGCCGGCCCCCTCCGCCAGCCCCACGACCTCGCGGCCCAGCTCGACGCGGACGCCGTACCCGCCCAGCCGCTCCCGCAGGATCTCCTCCAGCCGCCACTGGGCGTTCAGCCACCCCCGGTCGTAGGGGACGTCCGGGGCCGGTGCGGAGTCCGCCCATGGATCGGACTCCGCGACCGGGAGGCGGTCGCGGTACTTGAGCATCGGTAGCGGGGCCGAACCGGCGGCGAGCACCTCCTCGACCACCCCGAGATCGTCGAGGATCTCCAGGGACCGGGGGTTGGGGCCCTTGGCGCGCGAGGTGCGCGGCGGTGCGGCGGACCGGTCCACGATCCGTACGGCAACGCCGCGCCGGGCCAGATCGCAGGCCAGCACCAGTCCGGTGGGCCCCGCTCCCACGACGAGTACGTCGGTCATGCCCATGCCTCTCCTTCGGTCACGCTTCTCCGGCGTTCCACAGCACCAGAAAACGTAACCGAGTAAGAAAAGCAACTAGGTCATTTTTGCTTCGCGGGATCCGGAGCCGCAGGGGTCGGGGTCGCGGGATTTGGAGCCAAGAGGTCCGGAGTCGCGGCCGCCGGAGCCGCGGCCGCCGTCGCCAGCAGCTTCACCGCCAGCGCCCGGTTGCGCCGCGCTGTGCGCAGCGCGTCCCAGGTCAGCAGGGACAGGGCGATCCAGACGAGGGCGAACCCGGCCCACCGCTCGGGCGGCATCGCCTCGTCGAAGTAGAGGACGCCGAGCCCGAACTGGAAGACCGGCGCCAGATACTGGAGGAGCCCCAGCGTGGAGAGCGGCACCCGGATCGCCGCCGCGCCGAAGCAGATCAGCGGGATCGCCGTGACGATGCCCGTCGCGGCGAGCAGGAACCCGTGCCCCGCGCCCCCGGCCGTGAACGTCGACGCGCCGGTGGCGGCGAGCCAGAGCAGGAAGCCGAGCGCGGGCACGAAGAGCACGGCGGTCTCGGCGGCCAGGGACTCCAGGCCGCCCATGTTCACCTTCTTCTTGATCAGCCCGTACGTGGCGAACGAGAACGCCAGCACCAGCGAGATCCAGGGCGGCCTGCCGTACCCGATCGCGAGGACGAGGACCGCTGCCAGGCCCGTGGCCACCGCGGCCCACTGGACGGGCCGCAGCCGTTCACCCAGCAGCAGAACGCCCATGGCGATGGTGACCAGCGGGTTGATGAAGTAGCCGAGCGAGGCCTCGATGACGTGACCGCTGTTCACGGCCCAGATGTAGAGGCCCCAGTTCAGCGTGATCGTCGCCGCCGCGACCGATATCAGAGTTAGCTTGCGCCGGTCGCGGACCAGTTCGCCGATCCAGGCCCAGCGGCGTACGACCAGCAGGGCGACGATGACGACGGCCAGCGACCAGACCATCCGGTGGGCGAGGATCTCGATCGCCCCGGACGGCTTGAGCAGCGGCCAGAACAGCGGGACCAGGCCCCACATCCCGTACGCGCCGATTCCGTACAGCAGGCCTGTCCGCTGCTCGTTCCTGCCCTCCATGGTCTTCCCCTCCACGTGCCCTCCCGGCCTGCTCGCACCGCCGGATCCACCGCCGGATCCACCGCCGGATCCACCGCCGGATCCACCGGCGGACCCACCGCCGGATTCACCGGCGGACCCACCGCCGGATTCACCGGCGGATCCGCCGACGGCACGACGGTAGCGCCGGAAGGGCTTCGTGTCATAGCCGTCTCACGGAAACACTCATGACAGCGCTGTGTGCGGCGGGCGGGGCGGGGTGGGCGGGCCGGGGCAGGGTCGGGTGCGGGTGCGGGGGCGCGTCGGGGTTCAGGCGGTGGGCAGGGCGGTGCGCACGGTCTCGGCGAGCGGCGTCGTCGGGCGGCCGATGAGCCGGGCGAGGTCCCCGCTCGTCCCCGCGAGCCGCCCGCGCGCCACCGCCTCGTCCACGTCGACGAGGATCGCCGCGAAGCCCTCGGGCAGCCCCGCGCCGACGAGGATCTCCTGGTGCACGGCGGCCGGGACGTTGTTGTACGCGATCGTCTCGCCGGTCAGCTCGGACAGCAGCGCCGCGTACTCGGCCAGCGACCAGGCGGTGTCGCCGCTCAGCTCGTAGGCGGTGTTCAGGTGGCCGTCGCCGGTCAGCACGGCGGCCGCGGCGGCGGCGTAGTCGGCTCGGGCGGCGGAGGCGACACGGCCGTCGCCGGTGTTGGAGACGACCGCATGGTGCTCCAGGGTCGGGGCGAGGTTGGCGGTGTAGTTCTCCGTGTACCAGCCGTTGCGCAGGAAGGTGTACGGCAGTCCGGAGTCGAGGATCAGCTGCTCGGTCGCCCGGTGCTCGTCAGCGAGCGTGAAGTCCGCGTCCGGTCCGCCGAGAATGCCGGTGTACGCGAGCTGGGCGACGCCCGCCGCCTTGGCCGCGTCGATGACCGCGGTGTGCTGCGCCACGCGCCGGCCGACCTCGCTGCCGGAGATCAGCAGCACCCGGTCGCCGGACCGGAAGGCTCCGGCGAGGGTCTCGGGGCGGCTGTAGTCCGCGATGCGCAGCTCCACGCCCCGGGCTGCGAGCGCGGCGGCCTTCTCCTTGTCGCGTACGACCGCGACGACCTCGCCGGCCGGGACCGTGGTCAGTAGGGCGTCGACGACGAGGCGGCCGAGTGCGCCAGTGGCTCCGGTGACAACGATGCTCATGGGGGGCTCCGATTTCGCGGTGTTTCGCTTACGGGCACGACCCTACGGGAAGCGCTAACCCATAGAAAGTACCCACTTTGAAGTAAGGTACTGGCATGGAAGTGAGTACGGCAGTAGATGGGGCAGTAGGTGCGGCAGCGAGTCCGGTCGAGGACGTCAAGCAGCCCATGTGCCCGTCCCGACTGATCCTGGAACATGTGACGAGCCGCTGGGGCGTGCTCGTTCTCGTGGCGCTGCTGGAGCGCTCGTACCGCTTCAGCGAACTGCGCCGCGAGGTGGGCGGCGTCAGCGAGAAGATGCTGGCCCAGACCCTTCAGACGCTGGAGCGCGACGGTTTCGTCCACCGGGACGCGAAGCCGGTGATCCCGCAGCGGGTGGACTACTCGCTCACCCCGCTCGGCGTCGGGGCCGCCGAGCAGGTGTCGGCGCTCGGCCGCTGGATCGAACACCAGGTGGACGCGGTGCGGGCGGCACGCGAGGCGTACGACGAGGCCCGGGCCTGATCCCCGCGGGGGACCGGGCCCGGGCCCCGGTGGAGCGCGGACGGAACGCGCTTCGGCTCAGCCGATGACCGTCCAGGTGTCGTTGCCCGCGAGGAGCGAGCCGAGGTCGCCCTTGCCGTCGCGCTCCAGGGCGGCGTCGAGCTGGTCCGACATGAGCGTGTCGTAGACGGGCCGCTCAACGCTGCGCAGCACTCCGATCGGGGTGTGGTGCAGCGTGTCCGCGTCGGCGAGCCGGGACAGCGCGAACGCCGTCGTGGGCGACTCCGCGTGGGCGTCGTGGACGAGGACCTGCGAACGGTTCTCCTCCGTGACGGCCACCACCTTCAGATCGCCGGTGGCCGGATCGCGCACGACGCCCTTGGGCTCCTGGGAGCCGAAGAGGATCGGCTGCCCGTGTTCGAGGCGGATGACGGCCTCGGCGGCCTGCTCCTTGTCCTTGAGGACCTCGAACGCGCCGTCGTTGAAGATGTTGCAGTTCTGGTAGATCTCCACCAGCGCCGTGCCCGAGTGCTCGGCCGCCGCGCGCAGCACGCTCGTGAGGTGCTTGCGGTCGGAGTCGACCGTCCGCGCCACGAACGTCGCCTCCGCGCCGATGGCCAGCGACACCGGGTTGAAGGGCGCGTCGAGCGACCCCATCGGCGTCGACTTGGTGATCTTGCCCAGCTCGGAGGTGGGGCTGTACTGGCCCTTCGTCAGCCCGTAGATCCGGTTGTTGAACAGCAGGATCTTGAGGTTGACGTTGCGGCGCAGGGCGTGGATGAGGTGATTGCCGCCGATGGAGAGCGCGTCGCCGTCCCCGGTGACCACCCACACCGAAAGGTCCCGGCGCGAGGTGGCGAGCCCGGTCGCGATGGACGGGGCCCGGCCGTGGATGGAGTGCATCCCGTAGGTGTTCATGTAGTACGGGAAGCGGGAGGAGCAGCCGATGCCGGAGATGAAGGTGATGTTCTCCTTCGCCAGGCCCAGCTCCGGCATGAAGCCCTGGACGGCGGCGAGGACCGCGTAGTCACCGCACCCCGGGCACCAGCGCACTTCCTGGTCCGACTTGAAGTCCTTCATGGACTGCTTCGCCCCGGCCTTGGGCACCAGCTGCAGCAGTTCGTTGTGCCGCAGTTCGTCGGTGTCAGGCATCGATGGCCTCCTTGAGGGCCGTGGCGAGCTGCTCGGCCTTGAACGGCATTCCGTTGACCTGGTTGTAGCTGTGGGCGTTGACCAGATACTTCGCCCGCAACAGCATCGCGAGCTGGCCGAGGTTCATCTCCGGCACGACGACCTTGTCGTAGCGCTTCAGCACCTCGCCGAGATTCTTCGGGAAGGGATTGAGATGGCGCAGGTGGGCCTGGGCGATGGGCTGCCCGGCCGCGCGGAGCCGGCGGACGGCGGCGGTGATCGGCCCGTACGTCGACCCCCAGCCGAGCACCAGCGTCGCCGCCTCGGCCGGGTCGTCGACCTGGAGGTCGGGGACCTCGATGCCGTCGATCTTCGCCTGGCGCGTGCGGACCATGAGGTCGTGGTTGGCCGGGTCGTAGGAGATGTTGCCGGTGCCGTCCTGCTTCTCGATCCCGCCGATACGGTGTTCGAGACCGGCCGTCCCGGGGACCGCCCAGGGGCGGGCCAGGGTCTGCGGGTCGCGCTTGTAGGGCCAGAAGACTTCGGTGCCGTCGGCCAGGGTGTGGTTCGGCCCGGTGGCGAAGGGGGTCTTGAGGTCGGGCAGCGAGTCCGTCTCCGGGATGCGCCAGGGCTCGGAGCCGTTGGCCAGATAGCCGTCGGAGAGCAGGAAGACCGGGGTCCGGTACGTCAGGGCGATCCGGGCCGCGTCGATCGCGGCGTCGAAGCAGTCGGCCGGGGTCTGCGGGGCCACGATCGGAACCGGGGCCTCACCGTTCCTGCCGAACATCGCCTGGAGCAGGTCGGCCTGCTCGGTCTTGGTCGGCAGCCCGGTGGACGGACCGCCGCGCTGGATGTCGATGATCAGCAGCGGCAGCTCCAGGGAGACCGCGAGACCGATCGTCTCCGACTTCAGTGCCACCCCGGGGCCGGACGTCGTCGTGACGCCCAGCGCCCCGCCGAACGCCGCACCCAGCGCCGCACCGATCCCGGCGATCTCGTCCTCGGCCTGGAAGGTCCGCACACCGAAGTTCTTGTGCCGGGACAGCTCGTGCAGGATGTCCGAGGCCGGGGTGATCGGATACGAGCCCAGGTAGAGCGGCAGATCCGCCAGCTGCCCGGCGGCGATCAGACCGTAGGACAGGGCGAGGTTCCCCGAGATGTTGCGGTAGGTGCCGGTGGGGAAGGCCTGCGACGCCGGGGCGACCTCGTACGAAACCGCGAAGTCCTCGGTCGTCTCGCCGAAATTCCACCCGGCCCGGAAGGCGGCCACGTTCGCCTCGGCGATCTCCGGCTTCTTCGCGAACTTGGCCCGCAGGAACGCCTCCGTCCCCTCGGTCGGCCGGTGGTACATCCACGACAGCAGCCCGAGCGCGAACATGTTCTTCGACCGCTCGGCTTCCTTGCGGGGGAGTCCGAACTCCTTCAGCGCCTCCAACGTCAGCGTCGTCAGCGGCACCGGGTGGACGTTGTAGGCCTCCAGCGAACCGTCCTCCAGCGGACTGGTCGCATACCCCACCTTCGCCATCGGCCGCTTCGTGAACTCGTCGGTGTTCACGATGATCTCCGCGCCGCGCGGTACGTCGTCGATGTTCGCCTTCAGGGCGGCTGGGTTCATCGCGACCAGGACGTTCGGGGCGTCGCCCGGGGTCAGAATGTCGTGATCGGCAAAGTGGAGCTGGAAGGAAGAGACTCCCGGCAGAGTGCCTGCGGGGGCACGGATCTCGGCCGGGAAGTTCGGCAGGGTGGAGAGATCGTTGCCGAAGGAGGCGGTCTCCGAGGTGAAGCGGTCACCCGTGAGCTGCATACCGTCACCCGAGTCGCCCGCGAAGCGGATGATCACCCGGTCCAGGCGGCGAACTTCTTTCCCGTCGCCGCCCGTGGTTCCCGTCGTACCTGACAGGGGGGCTCGCTGGCCCCCGAGGACGGCGTCATTGGCCTCATCGGCCTTATCTGCCGCGCTACTGACCTGGCTCGTCACTGAACTGGACCTCCCTTGGGGCGGCGGTTCGGAACCGTCCGGCCAGCCGGCGATCCCAGAGGCCACCCTACGTCCGCGTGGGTGGCCCTCCAGGAACCGATCATATGGTGGACGCCGTTTTGAGACACCCTTTTAGTAAGGCTTGTCACGTTTTGCCAGCCCCTGATCATGGGATGGAGATGCCCGCCCCCTGAGTCTTTTGGCCTAGGCCCCTCGCCTCTCCCCTCGCCCCCTCTTCTCTCTTCCCTCTCGCCCCTCCCCGGCCCTTCCTTGATCAGAGGTGCCCGTCCGGCGACTGCCGGACACCCCCGGGCCTGCACCGCACCCCCGGAGCGCCCCCGAAGTGCTCCCGAGCGCTTCCAGGCGCCCAGGTGCTCAGGCGTCCGGGGTGTCCAGGGGTCGGGTTCTGGCTATCTGACAGAGTGTCAGATAGCTAGGAATTCAGGTAGGTCAGCACCGCGAGGACGCGCCGGTGGTCGCCGTCGCTGGGGGAGAGCCCCAGCTTCAGGAAGATGTTGCTGACGTGCTTCTCGACCGCCCCGTCGCTCACCACGAGCTGCCGGGCGACCGCGGAGTTCGTCCGGCCCTCCGCCATCAGACCGAGGACCTCCCGCTCGCGCGGCGTCAGCCCCGCCAGCACGTCCTGCTTGCGGCTGCGACCCAGCAACTGCGCCACCACTTCCGGGTCCAGCGCCGTCCCGCCCTGCGCCACCCGGACGACGGCGTCCACGAACTCGCGGACCTCGGCCACCCGGTCCTTCAGCAGATACCCCACCCCGCGGCTGCTGCCCGCCAGCAGCTCGGTGGCGTACTGCTCCTCCACGTACTGGGAGAGGACCAGCACCCCGATGCCCGGGTAGTCCTTCCGCAGCCGCACCGCCGCGCGCACCCCCTCGTCGGTGTGCGTCGGCGGCATCCGCACATCGGCGACCACCACATCGGGAAGCGCCTGCTCGGCGTCGAGCTCCGCCACGGTCTTGAGCAGTGCCTCCGCGTCCCCGACCCCCGCGACCACGTCGTGCCCGAGATCGGTGAGCAGACGGGTGAGCCCCTCCCGGAGCAGGACCGAATCCTCGGCGATGACCACGCGCACCCTGTTCTCCACGTTCTCCACGACTGCGAGTCCCCCACTGTTCGAATATGCCGCGTTCCCCGCGGCCCCGCGCGCACCACGCCCAACGCCTGCGCGCCGCGCCCCGTCGGTTCAAGCATCCCAGGACCCGGACACGGATGGGGGGCCTGTGGATAACCCGTACGCCT
>NZ_JBHXJG010000056.1:0-33264 GCF_042723425.1 Streptomyces sp. NPDC058375
GGCCCCCACCCATTAGGCTGGGGGCCCGGCCCTGTCACCGCCGCCACCCGCTCGTCACGAGGAGCCCCCTGTGCTTGAGGCATTCTTCTCCGCCCTGCTGATCCTGGTCTGCGTGGGCGTCACCGCCTTCGCCGCGATCACCGTGAAGAAGCTGTACCAGGGCCAGCGCTGACCCTCGTCGGCCGCCGGTTCCCGCCCACCTCTCGCACCCTCACAGATCGTCTGAGCCGCTCATGATCGAGATTCCGTCCGACCTCCACCCGGACCTCGTCCCGCTGGCCTTCCTCCTCGGCAACTGGGCGGGCGCGGGCGTGTCCGACTTCCCCGGCGCCGAGAAGTGCAACTTCGGCCAGGAAGTCACCTTCAGCCACGACGGCCGCGACTTCCTGGAGTACGTCTCCCGCACCTGGGTCCTGGACGAAGAGGGCAAGCAGGTCCGGCCGCTGGAGACCGAGACCGGCTACTGGCGCATCGACAAGGACCGCAAGGTCGAGGTCGTCATGGCCCGCGACCAGGGCGTCATCGAGATCTGGTACGGCGAGCTGGCCGACCAGAAGCCGCAGATCGACCTGGTCACCGACGCGGTGGCCCGCACGGCGGCCTCCGGCCCGTACAGCGGTGGCAAGCGGCTCTACGGGTACGTCAAGAGCGACCTGATGTGGGTCGGCGAGAAGGCCACCCCCGAGGTCGAGCTGCGCCCGTACATGTCGGCGCACCTGAAGAAGGTCGTCACCCCCGAGGAGGTCGCCGAGATGGCGCGGAACCTCGAGGACATGCCGGACGACGGGATCGCCTTCTTCAAGTAGAGCGCCCGGAGGCGGGACCGGTCGCCTTCAGGTGGAGCGCCGGGACGCGGTACCGGCCGGGGTTTGACCACACGCCCTAGACTGGGCGTGTGGTGACCACCGACTGGAAGACCGACCTTCGGCAGCGCGGCTACCGGCTGACGCCCCAGCGGCAGCTCGTCCTGGAGGCGGTCGACGCCCTGGAGCACGGGACTCCGGACGACATCCTGTGCGAGGTGCGCAAGACGGCGTCCGGCGTGAACATCTCCACGGTGTACCGGACCCTGGAGCTCCTGGAGGAGCTCGGGCTCGTCAGCCACGCGCATCTCGGCCACGGTGCCCCGTCGTACCACCTGGCCGACCGGCACCACCACATCCACCTGGTCTGCCGGGACTGCAAGGACGTCATCGAGGCGGACGTCTCCGTCGTCGCCGACTTCACGGAGAAGCTGCGCGCCGACTTCGGCTTCGACACCGACATGAAGCACTTCGCGATCTTCGGCCGCTGCGCGGGCTGCACGGCGGCGAAGACGGCCGCGAAGGACGGTTCCGCCAAGTCGTAGGCTGGGCACATGAAGAGCCCCCTGCTGTCCCTGCCCGGCGCCGTCCCCGCCGAAGGCCGCGACGAAGGTGTCGCCGCGCACTACGGCGACCTGTTCCGCGAGCAACGCGCCCTCGCCGACGGCAACGGCTTCGTCGACCTCTCCCACCGGGGCGTCGTCACCGTCACCGGCGACGACCGGCTGGCCTGGCTGCACCTGCTGCTCACCCAGCACGTCAGCGACCTCGCCCCGCACCGGGCCACCGAGTCCCTGATCCTCTCCGCCAACGGGCACATCGAGCACGCGATGTACCTGGTCGACGACGGCACGACCGTGTGGATGCACGTCGAACCCGACACCCAGGCCGACCTGATCGCCTACCTGGAGTCGATGAAGTTCTTCTACCGGGTCGAGGTCGCCGACCGCACCGAGGACATCGCGCTCGTCCACCTCCCGGCCGGCTCCATCGCGGAGGTCCCGGACGGGGCGACCGTACGGGAGACCCCGCAGGGCCGGGACCTGTTCCTGCCGCGCCCGGAGCTGGAGGCGTACGCCGCCGCCAACGGGCCCGCCGCCGGGATCCTGGCGTACGAGGCGCTGCGCGTGGAGGGGCACCGGCCGCGCGTCGGCTTCGAGACCGACCACCGCACCATCCCGCACGAGCTGGGCTGGATCGGCACCGCCGTCCACCTGCAGAAGGGCTGCTACCGGGGCCAGGAGACGGTGGCCCGCGTCCACAACCTGGGGAAGCCGCCGCGCCGGCTCGTCTTCCTGCACCTGGACGGCAGCGAGGTGCACCTGCCGGGCCACGGCACGCCGGTACGGCTGGCCGCCGACGGCCAGGAGGGCCGCCAGCTCGGCTTCATCACCACCTCGGCCCGCCACCACGAGCTGGGCCCGATCGCCCTGGCCCTGGTCAAGCGGAACGTGGCCGTCGACGCGGAGCTGATCGCCGGGGACACGGCGGCGGCCCAGGAGACGGTCGTCGAGCCGTAGGAACCCTGTTCCGACGGCGTACGGCTACACGTCCGGCTACACCTCGACGATCACCGTGAACGGGCCGTGGTTCGTGAGCGAGACCCGCATGTCCGCTCCGAACCGGCCCGTCTCCACGTGCGCCCCCAGCGCCCGCAGCTGCGCCACCACCTCGTCCACCAGCGGCTCGGCGACGTCGCCCGGCGCCGCGGCGTTCCAGGTGGGCCTGCGCCCCTTGCGGGCGTCCCCGTAGAGAGTGAACTGAGAAATCACCAGGAGGGGCGCATTCACATCGGAACAGGACTTCTCGCCCTCCAGAATGCGCACCGACCAGAGCTTGCGGGCCAGCTGCACCGCCTTCCCGGGGGTGTCGTCATGGGTGACCCCGACCAGCACACACAGGCCCTCACCGACGATCTCCCCGACGATTCCCGGGGCGGAGGGGTCGTCCGTCGCACCGGCGACGGAGACGCTCGCACCATCCACTCTCTGTACCACTGCACGCATACAGACCAACCTATCTTGGGCTGAACGGGTACAGAGCACCTGCGTCGGCACGGTGCGGGGTGGCACGATGCACGATGTCGGTGTGCCGACGCACCGGTCGAGGGGACGGAACAGCATGAGTACATATGGAGCCGGACAATCTCCCGGTGCCGTACCGGGCGCACGTCACCGCACCAGCACCCTGCGGTCACCCGTACAGCGCAGTCTGCCGGGACCAGGTCCCGCGCTGCCGCCCGGGCCGGCCACCGCCGCCGCCACCGTGCCGGAGCAGGCGGGCGGCGACGCGGGATTCGGCGGGCTGCGGCTGCCGGAGCTGCGGACGCTGCGCCGGGACGCCCAGCGCGACGAGGCCGATCTCAGTTACGTACGCCGGCTGGTGCAGGGCCGGATCGACATCCTCCGTGCCGAGCTGGCCCGCCGCCGGGATCCGGAGGCCCCGGTGGAGGACGCCGCCGTGGTCGACCGGCTCTCGGAGATCCTGGCCGACACCCCGTCCCGGCACCGCTCCTCCGCCCGGCACGTCACGCTGACGACGCCGCGCGGCGACGAGTTCCGGCAGCTCGCCGCGGAGAATCTCGCCGAGGTCGAGCTGTCCGACCTGGACGCCCGGACCGACGAGGAGCTGCACACGGCGATGGGGCGGCTCGTCCGCTACGAACAGCAGGTCTCCCGGCGTCGTCACGAGCTCCAGCGCACGGCCGACGATTGCGGCGCGGAGATCGCCCGCAGGTACCGTGACGGGGAAGCACAAGTGGACGACCTGCTCGCCTGAAGCGACCCTTCCGGGCGCGGGTGTCCCGCACCCCCGTCCCCGGAAGGCCACCATGACGTCGACCGACGCCCCGTCCGCCATACCCTCCGCTCCGGCCCCCGCCCCGCCCGTCCTGGCCGAGGTCGTGCGCTCCGGGTTCACGGAGGGCCACCACCGGGGATCCCTGGTCCTGCTGGCCGCCGACGGCAGCGTGGAGCGGGCGATCGGAGACCCGGCGGCGCCGGTCTTCCCCCGGTCCTCCAACAAGCCGATGCAGGCCGCCGCGATCCTGCGGGCCGGGCTCGATCTGACGGGCGAACGGCTGGCGCTGGCCGCCGCGAGCCACTCCGGGGAGCCCTTCCACCTCGACCTCGCGCGGAAGATGCTCGCCGAGCACGGGCTGAGCACCGCCGACCTCCAGACCCCGCCGGACCTGCCGCTGGATCCGGTGGAGGCGGAGACGTACCTCGCGGCCGGGAACGTACGCGAGCGGATCACGATGAACTGCTCCGGCAAGCACGCCGCCATGCTCGCCGTCTGCGTCCGCAACGGCTGGGACACCGCCACCTACCTCGACCCCGCCCACCCGCTCCAGCAGCTCGTCGGCCAGGTCGTCGCGGAGGCGGCGGGCGAGCCCGTCGCGGCGCTCGGCACGGACGGCTGCGGGGCTCCGCTGATGGCGATCGGGCTGACCGGTCTGGCCCGCGCCTTCCGCTCCTTCGTCCTGGCGGAGCCCGGCAGCGCCGAGCGCCGGGTCGCGGACGCGATGCGCGCCCACCCGGAGTACGTCGCGGGCACCCGGCGCCCGGACACCTGGCTGATGCGGGAGGTGCCCGGGACGCTCTCCAAGATGGGGGCCGAGGCGGTCCAGGCGGTGGCCCTGGCCGACGGCCGGGCCCTCGCCTTGAAGATCGACGACGGGTCGGCCCGGGCGCTCGGCCCGGTGCTGGCCCGCGCCCTGGAGCTGCTGGACGTGGACGCGCCGGTGGTCGCCCGGATCGGACGGTCGCCGCTGCTCGGCGGGGCGGCCGAGGTAGGGGAAATTCGCGCGACATTCTGAACCGTGCCTGCTTAGCGTGGAGGGATGAGCCTCGATGTCCGTACCGTCACCGCGTCCGACTACCCCGACTGGCTGAGGGCGGTGCAGAACGGCTTCCTGACCGCCGGCAGGCCGGGCGAGGACGATGTCGCGGACCGGCTCGTCAGCACGGATCTCTCCCGTATCCAGGGCGTGTTCGACGCCGGGCGCTGTGTGGCGACGTTCCGCTCGTTCGCCCAGCAGCTGACCGTCGTGGGCGGGGCCACCGTGGCGGCCGACGCGATCACCGGGGTCACGGTGGCGCCCACGCACCGCCGCCGCGGACTGCTCAGCCGGATGATGGCGACGGACCTGGCGGCGGCCAAGGAGCGCGGTGAGCCGGTCGCCTCGCTGATCGCCGCCGAGTACCCGATCTACGGGCGGTACGGCTTCGGGCCCGCCGCCTGGAACGCCGTGTGGGAGGTCTCCGTGCACCGGGCCGGCCTCGATCCGCGCCGCTCGGGGCAGCCGGCGGGCGGTGGCCGGATCGAGATGGTGGAGGGGGCGGACGTCCGCAAGACCGGCCCCGAGGTGCACGGAGCGCTCGCGGCCCGGCAGCCCGGAGTCGTCACCCGCGACGAGCGCTGGTGGCGGCTGCGCACGGGGGTCACGCCCCGCACGGAGCGCGAGAAGTGGACCGAGCCGTTCTACGTCGTGCACCGCGCCGCGGACGGTGAGATCGACGGCCTGATGACGTACAGCGCGGACGACACGTGGGGCGACGCCAAGCAGCCGCTGAACACCGCTTCCGTACGGGACATGATCGCGCTGAACCCGGCGGCGGAGCGGGCCCTGTGGCACTACCTCTGCTCGGTCGACTGGATCGCCACCGTCCGCTCCGGCTACCGCGCCCCCGACGACCTGCTTCCGCTGCTGCTCCCCGACCCGCGCGCGGCCCGGATGATCACGAACTCGGACTGGCTGTGGCTGCGGATGCTGGACGTGCCGCGCGCCCTGGAGGCCCGGACGTACGGCACCGAGGCGTCGCTCGTCCTGGAGGTCCGGGACGAGGCGGGGCTGGCCGGGGGCCGCTTCCTGCTGGACGCCTCGGAGTCCGGCGCCCGCTGTACGCCGACCACCCGGAGCGCCGATCTGGCCCTGGGGGTCGGGGAGCTGTCCACGCTGTATCTGGGCGACGAGTCCGTGCGGCGGCTGGTGGACCTGGGCCGGGCGGAGGAGCTGCGGGCGGGTGCGGCGACGACGGCGAACGCGGTGTTCCGTACGGGGCGGCGGCCGTGGTGCCCGGACGTGTTCTGACTTCTGACTCCCACTTCTGACTCCCGAGCCCTAGCCCTAGCCCTAGCGCGTCCGGATCCGGAACAGCGTTCCGGAGGCGCTGATCGCCAGGGCGAGCATCCCCGCCGCCCAGGCGAGCGCGATCCAGGGGGTGTTGCCCACGTCCTGGCCGAGCAGCAGCCCGCGCAGGGACTCGATGGCCGGGGTGATCGGCTGGTGGTCGGCGAAGCCGTGCAGCCAGTCCGGCATGTTGTCGGTCGGGACGAACGCGCTGCTCGGGTAGGGCAGGAACGACATGAAGAACGTGAAGCCGCTCGCCGCCTCCGGGGTCCGGGCCAGCAGGCCGATCGCCGCCGAGATCCAGGACAGGGCCACGATGTAGGCGACCAGCACGGCGGCCACCAGGAGCCAGCCGCTCCAGGAGGCGGCGGGGCGGTAGCCGATCAGCAGCGCGACGCCGAAGACCAGGGCGGTGGCGCAGAGATTGCGGACGGTGCTGGCCGCCACATGGCCGGCGAGCACCGGCGTACCGCCCACGTCCAGGGAGCGGAAACGGTCGATGATGCCGCCCTTCATGTCCTCGCTGACGGCGGTGGCGGTGGTGGCGGCGCCGAACCCGGCGGACAGGAGCAGGACGCCCGGGACGACGTACATGACGTACGAGTCGTAGTCCGTGCCGGTGTCGATCGCGCCGCCGAAGAAGTAGACGAAGATCAGCATCAGCATGATCGGCAGGGCCAGGGACGTGATCAGCGCGTCGATGTTGCGGCTGCTGATGCGCAGGGCGCGGGTGGCCATGACGGCGGTGTGGGTGAGCGGGCCGGCCCCGCGCCCGGGGCCCTGCACGGCTCCGTCGGTGCGCCGGACCGGGCTTCTTGGCTGAACGGCGGTGTCAGACATGGGGGGATGCCTCCGGAGTCGTGGGCGCGTTCCTGGGCGTGGGCGTGGGCGTGGGCGTGGGCGTGGGCGTGGGCGGGTTCTGGCCTGTGGGCGTGTTCGAGGTCAGGGCGAGGAAGACGTCGTCGAGGGTCGCGCTGTGCAGGCCGAAGCTCTCGATCTCGCGGCCGACCGGGTCGATCTCGTCGAGCAGGGCGCGCACCTGGGCCGCCGAGCCGTCGGTGGGCAGGCCGAGCGTGAGGGTCTCGGGGGAGTGGTGGACGGCCCGGGCAGCCAGGCGGAGGTAGGCCTCGCGGCTGGTGAGGACCAGGTCGAGGCGGTGTCCGCCGACGCGGGACTTGAGGTCGGCGGCGGTGCCTTCGGCGGCGATCCGGCCCCGGTTCAGCAGCGCGATCCGGTCGGCGAGGCGGTCGGCCTCCTCCAGGTACTGGGTGGTGAGCAGGACGGTCGCCCCGCGCGCGGCCAGCTCCCGGACGACCTCCCAGAGCTCCTGGCGGCTGCGCGGGTCGAGGCCGGTGGTCGGCTCGTCCAGGAAGAACACCCCGGGCTCCGGTGAACCGACGAGCCCGGCGGCCAGGTCGAGGCGGCGGCGCATGCCTCCGGAGTACGCAACGACGGGGCGGCGGGCCGCCGCGGTGAGGTCGAAGCGCTCCAGCAGCTCCGCGGCCCGGCGGCGGGCGTCGGCCCGGGAGAGCCCGGTGAGCCGGGCCATCATCCGCAGGTTCTCCTCACCGGTCTGGGTCTCGTCCACGGCGGCGAACTGGCCGGTGAGGCTGATGGAGCGGCGCACCGCGCTCCGGTCGGCGACGACGTCGTACCCCGCGACGCGGGCGGTGCCGGAGTCGGCCTCGGTCAGGGTCGCGAGGATCCGTACGGCGGTGGTCTTGCCGGCCCCGTTCGGCCCGAGCAGGGCGAAGACCGTGCCGCGCCCGACCTGGAGGTCGATGCCGTCGAGGACCCGGACGGCTGGCTTCCCGTAGGACTTGGTGAGGCCGTACGCCTCGATGGTGGGGGCGGCGATTTCGGCCGGGCGGGCTGGGCGGGCTGAGCGGGCCGGGCTTGCCGAGCTGGTCGGGCGGGCCGGGCTGGCTGGGCTGGTCCGGCTGTTCGGGTCGGTCATGTCGGAACCCCCTTCTGCGTATGCCATACGCGTTATTGCGTAAGCATTACGCATCCCTAGGATGGGGTCAAGGCGAACGAGGGCGCGGGGCGCGGCGGCGGCGTGGACGAGACGCCGGGCGAAGGGGATGCGGTGACGGAGAAGAGCAGCGGGGACGGCGGAGACCTGCCGGCCAGCCTGGAGGCGGCCTGGGGGCTGCGGGAGCGCCCGGCGAAGGGCCCGAAGCCCGGTCTGAGCCTGGAGCGGATCGTGGCCGCGGCGGTGCGCGTCGCGGCGGCCGAAGGGCTCGGGGCCGTGTCGATGGGCCGGGTCGCAAAGGAGCTCGGCGCGTCCACGATGTCCCTGTACCGGTACGTCTCCGCCAAGGACGAGCTGTACGTCCTGATGCAGGAGACCGCCTTCGGCCCCCCGGAACCGCTGTCCGCCCTGGAGTCAGGCGCGGGTTGGCGGGAGGCGCTCGCCGCGTGGGCGTCCGCGCAGCGGGACCGGCTCCACGCCCACCTCTGGCTGCTCCGGATCCCCGTCGGGGGCCCGCCCGCGACCCCGAACTCGCTGGCCTGGTGGGAGCAGGGGCTCCAGGCGCTGGAGGGCAGTGGGCTCGATGAGGGCGACAAGATCTCGGTGGTCCTGCTGGTCTCCAACTTCGTCCGCAGCGAGGCGGTCCTGATGGCCGACCTGGCCGGCGCCGTGGCCGCGCGCGGAGTGTCGCCCGAGGACGTGATGGCGTCCTACGAGCGCACCCTCAGGCGGCTGGTCGACCCCGCCCGGCACCCCGGGATCTCCCGGCTGCTGGAGTCCGGGGTGCTGACCGAGCCGGACGACCCGGACTACGAGTTCACCTTCGGCATGGAACGCCTGTTGGACGGGGTGGAGGCGCTGGTCCGCAGGGCGGCCGAGGGCTCCCGCGCCCCGGGCGGCGACGTCAAGTCCGCTTGAGATCAAGGGCGTACGCTTCATGGTCATGAGCGGAGAGAACGCCGGGAACGAGTCCGTGGGCGGCCCGGGAAACGAGCCCGGAAGCGGGCCCGGCCACCGGCCCGGAAGCGGGTTCGTCCGTGAATCCGGCCATGGTTCCGGCGGGCAGGCCGCCGGTCACGCGCGGCAGCTGTCCGCCGGTTCGGCGCCGCTCGGTCTGCGGGAGCGCAAGAAGCAGCTGACCTACCAGGCGGTCTCCGACGCCGCCATCGCGATGTTCCTGGAGCGCGGCTTCGACAAGGTGTCCGTGGCGGAGGTGGCGGCAGCGGCGGACATCTCCAAGCCGACGCTGTTCCGGTACTTCCCCGCCAAGGAGGACCTGGTGCTGCACCGGTTCGCCGACCACGAGGACGAGCCCGCCCGGGTGGTCGCCGGACGGCCCTCGGGCGACAGCCCGCTGGACGCCCTGCGCCGCCACTTCCTCGACGGCCTCGACCGCCGCGACCCGGTGACCGGCCTGTGCGACGTACCCGAGGTGCTGGCGTTCCTCCGCCTGTTGTACGGGACGCCGTCGCTGGTGGCCCGGATGTACGCCTACCAGGGCCGCTCCGAGACGGCTCTCGCCCGCGCGCTGGGCGGCGGGGCCCTCGACCGGCTCGCGGCCGGGCAGATCGTCGCCGTCCTGCGCATCCTGGCCCTGGACAACTGGCGGCGGATCGACGCGGGGGAGAGCGCGGACCGGGTCTACGCGGGCGCGGTCCAGGCGGCCGAGGACGCGTTCGTCCAGCTGCGGACGGGTTTGGAGCCGGGGCCGCGCGGCTGAGGGGCGCGGGCCGGTCGGGCGCGTGGACCGGTCAGGGGCAGGGGCCGGACGTTCGAGACGCCCGGCCGGTTCGAGGTGGTCAGTCGGCGAGCAGGGCGGCGGTCAGTTCGTGGCGCTGGTCCGCCAGCCGGCTCTGGTGCCGGTCCCACGCCGCACGGCCGCTCTTCTCGTACGCCGCTGCGTACGCCGCGTCCCCCCGCGCCACCCGTGACTCGACGAACGCCCGGCACACGGCGGTGGCCTGCTCGATCACCCGGGGCAGCGCGGCCCGGTCCGCGCGCCCCAGTCCGTAGCCGCCGGCCAGGACCCGTAACCGGTGCGGCAGGTCGAGACCGGCGCGCCCCCGCATCGGCGCCCAGTAACGCGCCGCCATGGCCACGTCCCACACCGGGCGGCCCGGCGAAGCCAGGTCGAAGTCGATGAGGGCGGCGGCGCGACCGTCCCGGAACACCACGTTCTCCAGGCACACATCGTTGTGGCAGACCACCGCGCCGGGAGCCGCAGCCCCCTCCGGGTCGGCCAGGTCGGCGGGCCAGTCGGCCGCACGGTCGAACGGTACGGCCGCCGCCGCCTCGTGCATCCGCCGGAGCAGCGCCCCCACGGAGCGCAGGGCCTCGTCCGTCCAGGCCCAGGCCGGGTGCGGGGCGACGGCGACCTCGCCGGGCACGTACGAGAGCCGCTCGCGGAGACCGGAGGCGGAGACCCCCAGGGGCGCGGGCACGCCGTCGAACCCCTGCTCGCGCAGCGCCCGGAGGTGGGCGTGCAGGGCGGCGACGTGCGGTGGGGCGGGACGTTCGACGGCGTCGCCGTGGCGGAGTACGGCTTCGGCGTTGGCCATCCCCCCGGACAGCACTTCCGGCTCCCGGCCCATGGGATCAACGCTCCCGGTTCACGGGACACCGCTCCCGGCCGGGCTGCGGGGCCCACTCCGCGCAGGACCCCAACGCGGCGCGCAGGTCCGCCGGTTCGCGGTAGAGGACGCCGGCCATGCCGAGGGCGGCGGCCGCGTCGACGTTCTCCTGCCGGTCGTCCACGAACAGGCACCGCGCCGCCGGTACGCCCGCCCGCTCGGCCGCGATGCGGTAGATGGCCGGGTCGGGCTTGGCCACCTGCTCCACCGCGCTGCTCACGACCGCGTCGGCCAGGTCGGACAGGCCCAACTTTGCGAGGTCGTCGTCGAGTTGGAGGGTGGCGTTGGTGACGAGCACCAGGGGGACGTGGGTCCTGGCCCGTCGCAGCAGCGCCACCACCTCCTCGTCGGCCCGGAAGGGCGCGTCCGCGACGGCCTGGCCCAGCTCGCGGGCCCGGTCCGCGCCCACCCGCTCCGTGAGCCCCGCGGCGATGGCCTCCACCCAGGCGGCCGGGGCGATCCGGCCCAGCAGCAGCGGGAGATCGACCTCGGGCGCGTAGGCGACCTCGGTCGTCGCGCCCTCCGGCAGCCCGGCGGCCCGCTCCAGGGCGGCGAGCGGGGCGGTGTCGTAGAAGCGGACGACGTTGTCGAGGTCGCAGAGCACGGCGTCGAAGGCGCGGTCGACGGGGGCCGCCGGTGCGGAGGCGGGTGCGGCGGGTGCGGCGGTGGGGGCAGTGGGTGAGGTGCCGGGGGGAGCGTTGGGGGACGCGATCGGGGTGAGGTCGTCGCGCGGCGCGTAACGCGTGCTCATTGCCTGGTCTCCTCCGTGGCCTTCGGCTGGTGGTGGTGCGTGGTGGTGCGTGGCGATGCGTGGTCGACCATAAGCGGCCGCCGGACCGTTCATGGCCGAGCGCTGCCGCCCTTCCGAGCGGCCAGCGGGACAGCGCGCGTCACCGTGTGTTCCGCACTCAGCGGCGGGTCAGCCGGTCAGCGCCCGCCAGGTCGCCGGCTTGCCTCGCCGTCGCGGTGCGCGGGCGTCCCGTCGGTGCGTCCCGGCCGGAGCATCAGGGCCGCGACGGCGAAGGCAGCGGCGAGGAGCCCCGCACCGACCGTGAACGCCAGCCGGTAGCCGCCGGTCAGCGCCTCGGCCGAGGAGAGTCCGGCGGCCCCGAGCGCCTCGGTCCGGCCTGCGGCCAGTGTGGACAGGACGGCCACGCCGAGGGCCATGCCGATCTGCTGGGTCGTGTTGAAGAGGCCCGAGGCGAGCCCGGCGTCGTCGTCGCCCGCGCCCGACATGCCGAGCGAGGTCAGCGCGGGGAGGGCGAGCCCGAACCCGGCCGCGAGCAGCATCACGGGCAGCAGATCGGTGACGTAGTCAGCCCGCACCGGCAGCCTGGCGAGCACCCCGAGGGCGGCGATCAGCAGCCCGATCCCGGTCAGCAGGACGGTCCGCTCGCCGAACCGGGAGGCGAGCCGGGCCGAGAGCCCCAGCGAGACGGCTCCGATGACCACGGCCGCCGGCAACATGGCGAGGCCGGTGGCGGCGGCCCCGTAACCGAGGACCTTCTGCAGGTAGAGCGCCATGACGACCTGGAACGCGAAGAGCGCGGCCACCATCAGCATCTGGACGAGGTTGGCGCCGGACACCTTGCGCGAGCGGAGGATCCGCAGGGGCATCAGCGGGGTGCGCGCGGTGGCCTGCCGTACGGCGAAGGCGGCGAGCAGGGCGAGGGCGAGGCTGCCGAGGCCCAGCGTGTGCGCCGAGAGCCACCCGTACGACTCCACCTCGACCACGGTGTAGATGCCGAGCATCAGTCCGGCGGTGACGAGGAGGGCCCCGAGCGCGTCGGCCCCGGCGGCGAGGCCGAGGCCCCGGTCGGCGGGCAGGACGCGCCGGGCGACGAGGAGGACCGCGAGGCCGATCGGCAGGTTGATGTAGAAGATCCAGTGCCAGTTCAGGGCGTCGGTGAGGACACCGCCGAGGACCTGACCGATGGAGGCTCCGGCCGCGCCGGTGAAGGAGAACACGGCGATGGCGCGGGCGCGTTCGGCCGGTTCGGTGAACAGGGTGACCAGGATGCCGAGGGCCACCGCCGCGCTCATCGCGCTCCCGAGGCCCTGTGCGAAGCGGGCGGCGATCAGTACGGCGGGCGAGGAGGCGGCCCCCGCGACCAGCGAGGCGGCGGTGAACAGCACGGTCCCGGCCAGGAACATCGGCCGCCGGCCGATCAGGTCGCCGAGCCGGCCGGCCAGCAGGAGCAGGCTGCCGAAGGCGATCAGATAGGCGTTCACCACCCAGCTGAGCCCGGCGGGCGTGAACCCCAGATCGTCCTGGATGGCCGGCATCGCGACGGTCACGATCGAACCGTCGAGCACGATCATCAGCATCCCCGTGGCGATCACGCCGAGGGCGAGCGCCCGGGTCCGGGGTGTGGGAGGCGGCGGCTGCGGAGGGCGGTGTGCGGAGCTGGGCAGGGCGTCGGCAGACATGGGTCCACTCCTGTCGATGGAGGCGACGACAGGATGACCGTAGCAGATGGTTTTGTTGCGGATTATCTCTTACGGTCCACTCGGCTTCCTCTCCCGCTCCCTCTCCCTCCCCTTCTCCTCTCCTCCCTCTTCTCCTCTCCTCTTCTCTTCTACTTAGCGGTCTGGCGCGCCCGGCGCACCGCGCGGGGGCTCTCCGTAGGCGTGGCCAGATGTCCGGCGGCCAGCGCCTTCAGCGCCTTGAGCAGCGCGGTGCGGTCGCCCGCGTCCAGGGATGCCAGTGCCTCGTCGTGGACCCGGTCGACGATGGCCTGACTCTGCTGCGCGAGGGCGGCGCCCTTCTCGGTGACCGCGATGATCCGGGCGCGCCGGTCCCGGCTGGAGGGCCGGCGCTCGGCGAGCCCGGCATCCTCCAGCGCGTCGACCGTCACGACCATCGTGGTCTTGTCCATGTCGCCGATCTCGGCGAGCTGGATCTGGGTGCGCTCCTCCTCCAGGGCATGGACGAGGACGCAGTGCATCCGGGCGGTCAGGCCGATCTCGCCGAGCGCCGCCGACATCCGGGTCCGCAGGACGTGGCTGGTGTGGTCGAGGAGGAAGGAGAGGTCGGGTGCGGTGCGGGTGGGCGTCATGGCGGTCATGGCGTCCAGCGTACTCATTCGATCCTTGATGGATCATCCGGAAAGGGATGGTTGGTCGGCTCCTGCGCCCGGCCGAGGATCCGGGACGCCAGCTCTTCGGCCAGGCGGGCGCCGGGGCCGCGACGGCGGCGGGCGAGGGCCAGGCCCAGGTGGCGGCGCGGGCTCGGCTCGGCCAGCGGGAAATCGATCAGCTCCGGATCGCGGATCAGGCCGATCTCAGGGATCAGCGCGATGCCGATGCCGGCGCGGACGAGCGACTGCGCAAAGCCGTAGTCCGTCGCCGTGCACGAGATCCGCAGTTCGACGCCGGCCAGTTCGGCGTGGCCGGCGAGTTGGGCAGCCGACTTCCGGCAGCCCAGGATCCAGCGCTGGTCGGCGAGTTCGGCCAGATGCGGCGGATCCGGGCGGTCCAGGCAGCGCGCGGCGGTGGGGTGGCCGCGCGGCAGGACGACCCGCAGCGGGTCCACGCCGAGGGGCATCCAGTCCAGGCCGGACCGGTCGCCGGGCCTGGCGGGCGGCGGGCCGTCGAAGTGGTAAGCGAGGGCGAGATCGGCCCGCCCCTCGCGGACGCCGGGCAGGCTCTCCTCCGGTTCCGCCTCCAGGATCGTCAGCTCCACCTCCGGATGGTCGGCGACGAATCCGGAGAGCGCGGCGGGCAGCAGCCGACGGCCGCCGCTGGCGAACGTGGCGACGGTGAGGGCGATCCGCTCGGCGGCCAGCCGGTCGATGCGCCGCTGGGTGTCGGAGAGTTCGGCGGCGATCGAGTCGGCCGCCTCCACCAGCAGGCGGCCCGCGTCCGTCAACGTGACGCCCCGGGTGGAACGTTCGACGGCGGGAGCGCCGAGGCCGCGCTCCAGGGCGGCGATCTGCTGCGAGACGGCCGAGGGGGTGCAGTGCAGTGCGAGGGCCGCCCGGTTGAAGCTGCCATGACGGGCGACCTCGCGCAGGACGGCCAGCCGCTGAACGTCGATCAACAGTTCTCCTAATGACGTGGTGCCTCGATCGACACTACCGCCGTCGACCGGGGCTGAGCAGACTGCATACCGAAGACGCAGGAAGACGTGAAGCCGTACGGGCGTGAAGCCGTACGGGCGTGAAGCCGTACGGGCGTGAAGCCGTACGGGCGTGAAGCCGTACGGGCGTGAAGCCGTACGGACGCGGAGCCGTACGGACGCGGAGCCGTACGGCCGTAAAGCCGTCCGGACGGGGAGAGAGGGGTTCGCGGCATGGACGTGTGCGTGATCGGAGGCAGCCGCCACTTCGGGCGCCGGCTGATCGGGGAACTGCGGGACTCCGGCGCGGCGGTGACCATCGTCAACCGGGGGTCGGCGCCCGCGCCGCCCGGTGTGACCCAGCTGCTCGCCGACCGCGACGACGAGGCCGCGCTGACTGCGGCGCTCGGCGACCGGCGCTTCGACGTCGTGATGGATCAGGTCTGCTACTCGCCGCGCCAGGCTGCCGTCGCCGCCCGGGTCTTCGCCGGCCGCACCCGGCGCTATGTGCTGACCTCGACGGTCGAGGTCTACGCCGAGCTCGGCCGGCCGGGCGGACCGCCCCTCCCGGAGGGGGCGGTCGATCCCTCGGCCGGGTCGTTCGACCTGGAACTCCCTTGGGCGGACGAACGGTTCCTGGAGGACCACTACGGCGAGGGCAAACGCCAGGCGGAGGCGCTCCTCGCCCAGGAGGCGCCGTTCGACGTCGCCACGGTCCGCACCGCGCACGTCCTCGGCGGCGCCGACTTCACCGGCCGGCTCGCGCACTACGTCGAGCGGATCGAGCAGGGCCGGCCGGTGCTCATCCACCCCGCGCCGCAGCCCGCGTCCTTCGTCCACGAGCCGGAGATCGCCCGCTTCCTGGCGTGGGCGGCGGCAGCGGACTTCACCGGACCGGTCAGCGCCGCTTCCCACGGGGCCATGGACGTACGGGAGTTGTGCGCGGCCATTGGCGGCGCGACCGGTACGGAACCGGTGCTGACGATCGGCGAGCCGGGCGAACTCCCCTCACCGTTCTCCTTCGACCGCTGCTATGCGATGGACACCGGCCGGGCCCCCCGCCTGGGCTTCGGCTTCTCGGCGGTCGCCGACTGGCTGCCGTACGTGATCAAGGAGACGAGAGAACAGTGAAGACCTCATCAACGTCGTCTCCTCCTTCTGCTTCTCCTTCTACGTCCGCCGCGCCCCGCACGATCGGCGGCACGGCTGTGGGATCCATCGGCCTCGGCGCGATGCCGCTCTCCGTCGAGGGGCGCCCGAGCGAGGAGCAGGCGGTCGCCACGATCCACGCCGCGCTCGACGCCGGTGTACGGCTGATCGACACCGCCGACTGCTACCAGTGGTACGCCGACGAACTCGGCCACAACGAAGGGCTGATCGCCCGGGCGCTGGCCGCGTACGGCAGCGGCGCCGACGCGGTGCTGGTGGCGACCAAGGGCGGCCGGGGCCGCCCCGGCGACGGGTCGTGGACGGTGGACGGCGACCCGCGCCATCTGCGCCGCGCGGCCGAGGCCTCGACGGCCCGGCTCGGCGTGGAGGCCATCGGGCTCTACCACCTGCACAAGCCGGACCCGGCCGTTCCCTTCGCCGAGTCGGTCGGCGCCCTGCGGGACCTGGCGGACGCCGGTACGATCCGGGCGGCCGGCCTCTCCAACGTGGACGGGGAGCAGATCCGTACGGCGTACGAGATCCTCGGCCCCCGCCTGGTCTCGGTGCAGAACCGCTTCTCCCCGGCGCACCCGTCCACCCGGGACACCCTCGACCTGTGCACCGAACTCGGCCTGGCCTTCCTGCCGTGGAGCCCGCTCGGCGGCATCTCGCGGAGCGCGGTCGACGACCCGGACGCGGCTGGACCGGCACCGGACACACCGTTCCACGCCCTGGCCCGCACGCGGGGCGTCAGCCCGCAGCAGATCTGCCTGGCCTGGCAGTTGGCCCAGTCACCGGTCGTGGTCCCGATCCCGGGCGCCCGCCGGCCGGCCTCCGCCCGTGACTCCGCCGGGGCGGCGGGGCTCACGCTGTCGGTGGCGGAGGTAGCGGGGCTCCACCTCTGATCGGTGGATCGGGGACGCCGGGGCGTCAGCTCATTGTGAGGCCGGCGAGCAGCTCGGCGGCGGGCTTCGGGCGGACGAGCCAGCGCAGATGGCTTCCTTCGAGCGTCCGGACGTCGAAGGGGTTGTCGGGTGTGAGCGCGTCGGCTTCGCGGATCATGCGGTCCTGCAGGGCGGGCGGGAGGCTGGTGTCGGCGGCCAGGCGCACGTAGGTCCTGGGTATCCGGCCCCAGGTCGCGACCTGCGCCCGGTCGGCTGACGTACCGACGTCGAGGTTCTCGTCGGGCTGGAAGGTGTTGAGGAAGGTCCGGAACTCGTCGTCGGTGAGGTCGGCGGCGAAGGCCTGCTTGAACGCGTCGATCGCCGCCGGGTCGGCCGTACGGAAGTTGACCCGCAGCAGCCCGAGTTCGGCCGGGTTCCCGACGAGCGCGAGGGCCAGGGCTCCCGCGTCGACGTCCGCCATCTCCGGCTGGGTGTAGTAGTCGTTCACGTCCAGATCGACGGGGCACCAGGAGGAGACGTAGACGATCCGGTCGATCAGGTCGGGCCGGGCGTTGGCGACGGCGGTGGCCGTAACGCCGCCCCGGCTGTGCGAGACGAGGATGGTGGGCCCGTTCCGCTTGGCCCGTTCGAGGACCTCGATCACGCGGGCCACGTTGTCCGCGAGGGTGACCCCCTTGATGGACCCCGGTTCCGCGGCGAGGCCTTCGAGGTCCTGAGGAGCCTGGTAGGCCGCGGGGAAGGTGGCCTCGAACCCGTGCCCCGGAAGGTCGACCGCGGCCGAACGGTGCCCGAGCAGGCCGAGTTCGGCTTGGAGCGGCGCGAAGGAGAACGAGTTCGCGAAGGCTCCGTGGACGAGGACGAAGGTCGGTTGATTCGGCATGCTTCAGCCTCCAACAGAACGATCTTCGGAGCAAGGTCCAGGGCTCGATTCCCGACGGGCCGACGCCTGCCCCGGACGGACGGTGAGCGGATCGTCGGCGCGGCGGCCGAAGCCAGGAGGCCCGGGAAGGCCCCCTGCCGCGATGCTCATCGATGACGTACATACGCTTGAGCCCGGAACTCCGCGCAGCCGGGTTCTCCCCCTCCGGCCAGACGCTCGCGGTCGCCACGAGCAGCGACCTCACACTCTGGACCCGGCCCGACCCCCACGTCGACGCTGAGCGGACAGCGGACAGCGGACAGCGGACAGCGGACAGCGGACACGGCGGGAGGGAGGACGGATGGACCGGGCGCAACTCGCCGGGATGCTCGGCGGCCGGACCACGGCCTGCGATGCCGCCGGAGCCGCGCTTCTCGGCGGAGGGGATTTCGTCGTCTGGGACGGCAGTGTTCCCGCCCGGCAACTCGCGGACATCTACGCGGCTCGCCTCCGACGGGCGAGGAGGCGAGGCACCGAGACTCTCGCCCTGCCGTCCACCGTCGACATCCTCACCCGGCTCGGAGCCGCTCGGGTCAGGACCGGGCGCATCCGCGCGCCGGACCGGGCGTGGACCTTCATGATCTTCCTCGCCGACGACGCGAGCGGGGTCCTCGCCTGTACGGGAGTCCGCCGAGCCGAGCGGTGACGGTCCTCCGGACGTCAGCATCTCGTCGAAGCCGTGGTCGGCCGGTGACCGCTTGACCTGGACCGAGGTTCAGGGGCGAGGCTTGAAACATGAGTGAGGCAGATGAGCTGTTCGGTATCGCGGAGGTCTCGGCATGGATCGGTCTGGAGCCCGACACGTTGCGGTACTTCGAACGTCAAGGGGTCGTACCGTCTCCACGGCGCGACCGTGCGGGGCGTCGCCAGTATGCGACGGCGGACGTCGAGCTGATCCGCATGCTGGTGCATCTCCGTGGGACGGGGATGCCCCTGGCCGATATCGCGCAGTTCACCGGCGCGGACGACAAGGTGGCCGATCCGGCCAGGCTCCGGGTGGAGTTGCTGACGGCTCATCGCCGTCGCGTCCGTGACCGGCGCGAGGAGCTGGACCGTGCGCTCGATGTGATCACTCGGAAGATCGCGGACTTCAGTGGCCGGGTCACGAGTTCGGTGAACCTGCTCGACCGGCCGGACTGCACGATCGCCTTCGATGTCCAGGGCGAGGGGCCACTGCTGTTCCTCGTCGGCGCGCCGGCGGGGCGGGCCGGGTTCGCGGCGCTGGCGCACGAGCTCGCCGCCCGGTTCACCGTCGTCACCTACGACCCGCGTGGTATCGGTGCCAGCCGTGCGGTCGAAGGGATGGCCGCGCCCACGCCCGAGGTCCTTGCCGAGGACCTTGCCGCACTTGTGGACAGGTTCACCGGAGGACCAGCCCTCTTCGTCGGTACGAGTGGTGGTGCCGTGACGCTGCTGGAGCTGGGCAAGCAGCATCCTGACCTGGTCGGCCGGGCCGTCCTGCATGAGCCGCCCCTGGTGTCCCTCCTGGACGACGCGGACCTGGCGGCCCGAGCCGCAGCGGCGTTCGAAGTCGCGGAGGCCGATCCTCAGAGGGCGGTGCAGGAGTTCTTCGACCTCAGCGGCGCTGCCCATCACACAGGCCCGGAGCAGACGCCCCCCGCCCACCTGGCGCTCCCCGGGCTACCGGTCGAGGAACTCGACAAGAACCGCTACTTCCTGGGGCGGATGGCCGACCCCACGGTCTTCTACGTCCCCGACGTCGAGGCCGTCCGCCGCGTTCCGGTGACGCTGTGCGCCGGCTCGCTGAGCCATCACCAGATGGCGCGCCGGGCGACCCGGGCACTAGCCGGGCTTCTGGAGCTGCCTCTGATCGACATGCCCGGCAACCACCTCGGCGCAAGCGCCGAGCCGGCGGAGTTCGCCCGCGCCCTCGGACTCCTGCTCGAACCCTGACCCCTGAGCGAGCTGGTGGCGCGCGACACTTTTGCAAGCATGTGCTTGCAAAAGTTAGCAAGGGTGTTGCACTATCGGGTCATGGCATCACTCAACGTCGGCAATCTCGGTGAGTACCTGCGGGAGCAGCGCCGTGCAGCGCAGCTCTCGCTACGGCAGCTCGCCGATGCCACCGGGGTGTCGAACCCGTATCTCAGCCAGATCGAGCGCGGTCTGCGCAAGCCCAGCGCGGACGTGCTCCAGCAGGTCGCCAAGGCGCTGCGGATCTCGGCCGAGACCCTGTACGTACGTGCGGGGATCCTCGACGAGCGGGAGCGGGAGGAGCTGGAGACGCGGGCGGTCATTCTGGCCGATCCGTCGATCAACGAGCGGCAGAAGAACGTTCTGCTGCAGATCTACGACTCCTTCCGCCGCGAGAACGGATTCGCCCCCGGGCCCGACGCTGAAGCGGACGCGGAAGCGGCAGCGGCAGCGGACGACGGTGTGAACGCGGAAGCCGGCGCCGAAACCGACGCCGGCCGCGATGCCGGGCCCCGTACCGGCGACGACGCCGGTGCGGGCACCACGAAAGACGTCACCGAAGACCAAGACCCTCACAACAGCTAACAGCTGGTTCTGATGATCCGGGAGGACCACAGTCATGGCCATCACCGATGACCTGCGCAAGACCCTCACCGACCCCACCCCCCTCTACTTCGCCGCCGGTACGGCCGACCTGGCCGTGCAGCAGGCGCGCAAGGTCCCGGCGCTGATCGAGCAGCTGCGGGCCGAGGCGCCCGAGCGGATCGACGCCGTGCGCAACACCGACCCCAAGGCCGTGCAGGAGAAGGTGACCACGCAGGCCAAGGAGGCCCAGGCCACCGTGCAGGCGAAGGTCACCGAGGTGTTCGGTTCGTTCGACGCCGCCGACCTGAAGAAGCTGGGCGAGAACGCTCAGGACCTGGCGCTCCGCAGCGTGGGCGTGGCCGCCGAGTACGCGATCAAGGCCCGTGAGGCGTACGAGAAGGTCGCCGAGCACGGCGAGCAGACCGTACGGACCTGGCGCGGGGAGACCGCGGAGGAGATCGTCGAGATCGCCGCCGTCGTCGAGGCCGAGCCGAAGAGCCGGCCGAAGGCGAGCTCCAAGGCCGCACCCGCCGCCAAGCCCGCGACGAAGACCTCGCCCGTGGCCGCCGGCTCCGCCGAGCCCGCTGCCACGAAGGTCTCGCCCGCCGCCCCGGTGAAGCCCGCCGCGCCGGTGAAGTCCGCCGAGGCCAAGGCCGCGCCCGCCAAGAAGGCGCCCGCGCCGCGCAAGCCCGCGGCCAGGAAGACCTCGCCGACCGACGGCAAGTGACCCCCAGGGGCCGGGCCCCGCAGGCCCGACCCCCGCAGGTCCGACCCCCACGGGTCGTTCCGGGGCGCGGTACGCGTGACCGGGGCGCGGGGCGGGCACCTTTACGGGTGGCCGGCTCGTTGTCCCGGTACCTTGGCCTTCACGGCCGCAGGGCGCTCATCCACTCACTAGGCGGTACACACCATGTTGCTCTCAGCATTCGGCTCACTCCTCCAGCTGCTCTATCTGGCGATGCTGGTGCTGGCCGTGGTCGCGTTCGTCTTCGCGGCGACCGCCCGTGAGGACGCCTACCGTGCCGCCGACAAGAAGAAGAAGTCCTTCTGGCTGATCATCCTCGGCATCGCCGTCGCCGTGAACCTGCTTCCCACCTCGCTCTTCTTCCTCCAGATCGCCGGCGTGATCGCGTCGATCGTGTTCATGGTCGACGTGCGTCCCGCGCTCAAGGAGGTCTCGGGCGGCAGCGGTGGCGGCCGCAAGGGCGGCTCCAGCAGTGACGGGCCGTACGGTCCCTACAACGGCGGGCGCTGAGCCCTCGCCGCCCGCGCGGGCGGCGACGGCGGCCGGTCGACGGACGCGGGGTGGGAGCGCGGTGCGCTGCCGCCCCATCGTCGTATCCGCTCCGGATCGCGGCCCAGCAGCAGCACCGCCACATCATCGGTCAGCTCGCCGCCGTTCAGCTCCCGCACCTCGGCGACCGCCGTCTCCAGCAGTTCGTCGCCGGTCAGGCCCTCCGTCAGCCGGCCGTTGATCATCGCGACCATGCCGTCCTGGCCGAGCCGCTCGCTGCCGCCGGTCCCCACGCGCCCCTCGATGAGCCCGTCCGTGTACATCATCAGGCTCCACGCGCCGCCCAGCTCGACCTGACGGCGCGGCCAGCGGGCCCGCGGCAGCAGCCCCAGGGCCGGTCCGCCGTCCTCGTACGGGAGCAGCCCCGCCGGCCGTCCGTGGCGGGCGAGCAGCGGCGCGGGATGTCCGGCCAGGCAGAGGCCGGCCCGCCGCCCGTCGGGCGCGATGTCCACCGTGCACAGCGTCGCGAAGATCTCCTCGCTCTGCCGTTCGTGCTCCAGCACCTGCTGGAGCGTGGAGAGCAGCTCGTCCCCGCACAGCCCGGCCAGGGTCAGCGCCCGCCAGGCGATCCGCAGCTCGACGCCGAGCGCCGCCTCGTCCGGGCCGTGGCCGCAGACGTCCCCGATCATCGCGTGGACCGTGCCGTCCGGGGTGCGGACGACGTCGTAGAAGTCGCCGCCGAGGAGGGCGCGGCTGCGGCCGGGGCGGTAGCGGGCGGCGAAGCTCAGTCCGGAGCCCTCCAGCAGCGGGGTGGGCAGCAGGCCGCGTTCCAGGCGGGCGTTCTCCTGGGCGCGCAGCCGGGACTCGGTCAGCTGGTGCTGCGCGATGTCGGCGCGCTTGCGCTCCACGGCGTACCGGATGGCGCGGCTCAGGACGCGCGCGTCCAGCTCGCCCCGGAAGAGGTAGTCCTGCGCCCCGACCCGTACCGCCTCGGCCGCCAGCTCGGTGTCGTCCTCGGCGGTCAGCGCGAGGACCGCGTGCAGCGGGGCGATGCGCAGTACGTGGGTGAGGGCCGCCAGCTCGTCGGCCCGCTCGGAGAGGGGCTCGGCCCGCCCGGAGTCGGGTTCACCGGAGCCCGTGACCGGCAGCGCCAGGTCCAGCAGGATGCAGTCCACGTCGTCGGTGAGCAGCCGCGCCGCCTCGGTGAGGTTGCGGGCGGTACGGATACGGACCCGGGTTCCGGCGGCGGCCGAGAGCTCGGGGACGGTGATGGTGGTGCCCGCCGGGTCGTCCTCGATCACCAGCAGGGTGAGGTCGCCGTGGGAGGTCTCCGCAGCGGGAACGGAGCGCTGCTGCGGTACGGGTACGGGCATCGGTTCAGGTTTCCTTCCCTCCCCCCGAGGGCGCGGCGGGTCGACGATCGACGATCCGCCAGTCGGGGACGATAGCGGTCCGCGGCAGGGGAACGGAATGGCCCACGGGGACCGGCCCCTGTCATATGCGCCGTCATAAGCCGCGTCCCGACACGGATCCGGCGTCATGGACCGCCGTCCGGGGCCGGAAGCGCCCATGACAAACATCACGCGCCCACCGGCGGCGGCGTGGCCCCGCTCACAGGGCCGGTCCGGGGCACGCAGAGCCCGCTCACAGGGCCCTCTCAGGCCGCGCCGCGCCCCGCCGCACTCGTCCGGGCCCGCCTCGCCGTGCCGCTCCTCGTCCCGCCGCACGGCTCCGCTACTTGTCCGGGCGGACCACCCCGAGGATCTTCATCGAGCCCGCGCCCGCCAGCGTGACGTTGCGGCCGGGGCGCGGGGAGTGGACGATCGCGCCGTCGCCGACGTACATCCCGACATGGCTGGCGTCGGCGTGGTAGATGATCAGGTCGCCGGGGCGCATGTCCTGGATGTCGATGCGCGGCAGCAGCCGCCACTGCTCCTGCGAGGTGCGCGGGATCGGCCGCTTCGCCGCCAGCCAGGCCTGGGACGTCAGACCGGAGCAGTCGTACGAACCCGGGCCCTCGGCCCCCCAGACGTACGGCTTGCCTATCTGCGCTGTCGCGAAGGCCACCGCCGCCGCTCCGGCCTCGCTCGCCTCGCCGCTCACGTCCTTGACCGCGCCGGAGGAGAGCCAGGCGGTCTGCGCCTCGTCCGCCGCGTCCCGCTCCAACTGGCGGAGCCGGTCGCGCTCCTTCTTCTCCAGCTGCGATTCGAGCTTCTCCGCCGCCTTGATCTGGGCGTTGATCTTCTTCTTGGCCTTGGCCTGCTTGACCCGGTTCGTCTCCAGCTTCTCCCAGTTGGCGCTGGCGTCCTGGGTGTACGTCTCCAGGTCCTGCTGCGTCTGGTTCAGTTCGGTCAGGAGCGACTTGGAGGCCTGCTGGCTCTGGTGGACCTTGTTGATCCCGTCCAGGAAGAGCTTCGGGTCGTCGCTCAGGGCCAACTGCGCGCCGGGCGGCAGGCCGCCGTTGCGGTACTGCTCGCGGGCCTGGGCGCCGGCCCGGTCCTTCAGCCTGGCGATGCGCGCCTGGCCGTCGACGATCGCCTTGGCGAGCTTCACGATCTCGCCGGACTGCTTCTTCGTCTGCTCCTCGGCGAGGTTGTACGCGTCCGTCGCCGCGCCCGCCTTCCGGTACAGCGTCTCGATCTGCTCGCGGACCTTCTCCAGGTCCGCGTTGGAGTAGCGGGGAGGCGAGCCGGCGGGGGAGGAGGCGGAAGGGGAGGGCGAGGGGTCCGGAACGGGGGCGGCCGTGGCCTGGCCCGTGGACGTCAGCAGGGCCAGCGCACAGACCAGCGTGATCGCGGCAGTGGCGCAGTGGCGTCGGTTCACGAGCTCCCCCTCCGGGCGCGTATCTGACTTACCGTCAGTAACTTTCGGCAACGTCGCGATCGTGCCATGTCGTCCCCCAAAGCAACAGAGGCCGACGGCACCTGACGCGTCACATACCGCCCGCGCGGGGCCACTTCGTCAGGAACCCCTCGCTCCCGACGCGTGGCTCGCGCGATGTCCCGCGTGATCCCCCTCACTGGGACGAATGATGACCCCGCGACGTTCCCGGGCGGCCTCCGAAGTTCCCGGACATCCCCGGAGCGGGCGATCTCTGCCCTTTCGGGCCAGAGTTCAGGGGCTCAAGGGTTCAGGGGCTCAAGGGCCAGGGCTCAGGGGCTGTTGGGCCGCAGGGCGTTCCACGCCACCGTGATCTCGCCCTGCCGCCACCGCCGTACCCCGTCCGTCACCGGCCAGTCGGCCGCCACCGCCCGCACCGCCGCGATCCAGCGCTGCCGCGCGCCGAGCGAGGCGTACGGGGAGGCCGCCGCCCACGCCCGGTCGAAGTCCCGCAGGAACGCGTGGACCGGCTCGCCCGGCACGTTGCGGTGGATCAGCGCCTTCGGCAGGCGTTCCGCGAGGTCCGAGGGGCGCTCCAGCGAGCCGAGCCGGGTCGCGAAGGTGACCGTGCGCGGCCCTTCCGGCCCCAGGGCCACCCACACGTGCCGGCGCCCGATCTCGTCGCAGGTCCCCTCCACCAGCAGCCCGTCCGGGGCGAGGCGGGAACGCAGCCGCGCCCAGACCTCGGCGACCTGGTCCTCGTCGTACTGGCGCAGCACGTTCGCCGCCCGGATGAGCGTGGGCCGCACCGCGAGCGGCACCTCGAAGCCGCCGTGCACGAAGGTGAGGCCCTCGCGCTCGTACGGCTTCGCCGCCGTGACCCGCTCCGGGTCGATCTCGATGCCCGCCACCGCGGTGCGCGGCTCGGCGGTGCGCAGCCGGTCCAGCAGCTCGACGGCGGTCCAGGGGGCCGCCCCGTACCCGAGGTCGACGGCCACCGGCGTTCCGGCGCGGCGCAGGGCGGGGCCGTGGGCGTCGGCGATCCAGCGGTCCATGCGGCGCAGCCGGTTCGGGTTGGTGGTCCCGCGGGTGGCGGTGCCGATGGGGCGCTGGCGCATGGGTCGAGCGTAGGCGAACCGGTGCGGGGTACCCGGCCCCACCTGGTCCGGCCCGCTCCCGGTCCCACCCCGGGCGGGCGGGAGCGCCGGGCGACGCACCGCCCGGCACGTAATGATTTGGCAAAGCGGAAATGAAAGACGGGATTCCACTGTTCTCGCCCTTCGGAGGAGCCCCGCCCTCTGCCGCAGCATGCCCCTATCGAGGAGGACCGACGAGGTGAGCCAGTACGTCTCCCGGCTCGGCTCCACCCGGACGGCCGCGCGCCTCAGGTTCCCCGGAGGCTTCTCCGGGGCTTCGCGCAAGCCGCGCCGCATCGCGATGCTGTCCGTGCACACCTCCCCCCTCCACCAGCCGGGCACCGGCGACGCGGGCGGGATGAACGTCTACATCGTCGAGCTGGCCAAGCGCCTCGCCGCGATCAACATCGAGGTCGAGATCTTCACCCGGGCGACCACCGGCTCCCTGGCCCCCGCGGTCGAGCTGGCCCCCGGCGTCCTGGTCCGGCACGTCGACGCCGGACCGTACGAAGGTCTCGCCAAGGAGGACCTGCCCGCCCAGCTCTGCGCCTTCACGCACGGCGTGATGCAGGCGTGGGCCGGTCAGCGCCCCGGCTACTACGACCTCGTGCACTCCCACTACTGGCTTTCCGGGCAGGTCGGCTGGCTCGCCGCCCAGCGCTGGGGCGTCCCGCTCGTGCACGCCATGCACACCATGGCCAAGGTCAAGAACGCCGCGCTCGCCGAGGGCGACAGCCCCGAGCCGGCCGCCCGGGTCATCGGCGAGACCCAGATCGTGAACGCCTCCGACCGGCTGATCGCCAACACCGCCGAGGAGGCCGACGAACTCGTCCGCTTCTACGACGCGGACCCCGCCGCGGTCGCCGTCGTGCACCCCGGCGTCAACCTGAACCGCTTCCGCCCGGCCGACGGCCGTGCCGCCGCGCGCGCCCGGCTCGGGCTGTCGCAGGACGCGCTGATCCCGCTCTTCGCGGGCCGCATCCAGCCGCTGAAGGCCCCGGACGTGCTGCTGCGCGCGGTGGCCGTGCTGCTGGACCGGGATCCGTCGCTGCGCTCGCGCATCGTGGTGCCGGTGGTCGGCGGGCCGAGCGGCAGCGGACTCGCGAAGCCCGAGGGGCTCCAGAAGCTGGCCGCGCGCCTCGGCATCGCCGACGTCGTACGGTTCTGCCCGCCGGTGGGCCAGGACCTGCTGGCGGACTGGTTCCGGGCCGCGTCGGTGCTGGTCATGCCGTCGTACAGCGAGTCCTTCGGCCTGGTCGCCATAGAGGCCCAGGCGACCGGCACCCCGGTGGTCGCGGCGGCCGTGGGCGGGCTGCCGGTGGCGGTACGCGACGAGGTCAGCGGCTTTCTGATACCCGGGCACGAGCCGGAGGCGTACGCCCGCGCGCTCGGGCGGTTCACGGAGGCGCCGGAGCTGGTCGAGCAGATGGGGGCGGCCGCCGCGGCGCACGCCCAGTCCTTCGGCTGGGACACGGCCGCATCGGCGACCGCGGACGTGTACACGGCCGCGCTCTGCGACCACCGCCGCCGGGCCCGGGCGCACCACGGCTGAGGCTGCCGGTCGCGTGCGGCGTACGGCGCTGTCGTAGGCTCGCAGCATGGCTGACGTACCGGACGAAACCGCAGCGGCCCAGGTCATCGAGGCGACGCTGAACGATGCCGGGCTCGTATGGGAGAGCCCGGGGCGCGGCAACTACGTCGTGACGCTGCCCGGCACCCGCAAGCTGTCGACGACCTGTTCCCTGGTCGTCGGCAAGCACTCGCTCTCCCTCAACGCGTTCGTCGTCCGGCACCCCGACGAGAACGACGCCGAGGTGCACCGCTGGCTGCTGGAGCGCAACATCCGCCTGTTCGGAGTGAGTTACGCGATCGACTCGCTCGGCGACGTCTACCTGGTCGGCAAGCTGCCGCTGTCGGTGGTCACCGCCGAGGAGCTGGACCGGCTGCTCGGGGTGGTGCTCGAAGCGGCCGACGGGGCGTTCAACACGCTCCTGGAGCTCGGATTCGCCAGCTCGATCCGCAAGGAGTACGCGTGGCGGGTGGCGCGCGGCGAGTCCACTCGGAATCTTGACGCGTTCAGCCATCTGACCCGGGGCGCGTCCGACAGCTGACGCTCGCCCCGGGGCGTACGGCATCCAGGGCGTCGACGAGATGAGGAGCGACCGACTCCCACGTCTCGTCGGCGGCTTCGGGTCCGTAGCGCGTCCGTGAACTCCACGCTCCCCCCGCCGGCTTCGGCGTAACCGTCGAGGAAGTCCCGGTCCTGCTCGATGCCCCCGAAGAGCGCCAGCGAGACGAAGCCGGCCGCCGGGTCGCCCCAGAACATCCGCTCCCCGTCGATGTCCCCGCCGATCGCGCGCGCCCGGCTCGCCCGTGACCAGCAGGTTTCCCGGCCACAGGTCGAAGTGCGAGGGCGGGCCGGACGACCTCGCCCAGAGGGTTGTACAGCCCTTCCGCACAGTGCATTCACAGGATGATCACAGCAGAATCACGATCACAGAAGGGCGTCGCCGGACCGGCCTTCGCTCACGGGTTCGATCGTAAGGTGTGCATCACTGCGACGGCCCGTCCCGTACGGCGTCGAGGTGCCGTACGGGGGAGGGGCGATCGCTCCTCGAACCGGAGAGAAGAACCATGCGCGCCACTGCCGTACGACGTACCGCCCTCGCCGCCTCCGCGGCCGCTCTCACCCTGCTGGCCACCGCCTGCAGCGGCTCGTCGGACGCCGACGACCAGGACGGGAAGGACGGGAAGGGCGCCGCGAACGGAAGCAGCTCGGCCCCGAAGACCCCGGCCAAGGCGCTCACCGCCGCCGAGCTGGAGAAGGCCACCCTCGCCCAGGGCGACGTGAAGGGCACCAAGATCACCAAGGCCGGCCCGGCCGACGAGGTCCCGGCGGACGGCGTCAAGGTCGACAAGGAGGCCTGTCTGCCGATCGCCCACGCCATGTCCGGCATACCGCAGAAGGGTGCGGTGGCCACCACGAAGCGCAAGGTGATCGACGAGCCGAAGAAGACCGACGACAAGAAGCTGGAGGACCTGGCGGAGGGCGAGGCCGAGGATCTGTTCAAGGACGCGTTCAACCTGACGTCCACGGCTGTCGTGTTGAGCTCGTACGAGGGGACGGCGGGACCGGACGCGTTCGCCACGCTGAAGAAGGCCGCGGCGGACTGCGCGGGCGGCTTCACCGCCACGATCGAGAAGACGCCGACGAAGGTCGCCTCGATCACCGAGGAGAAGGTCACTGGCGGCGACGAGGCCGCGGCTTGGACGGTCACCTCGGAGGCCGAAGGCGACACCGTCCCGCTGAAGCTGGCGGTGCTCCGCAAGGAAGGCACCGTCGCGACGTTCTTCGCCTTCAACCTGGCGGCTGCGGGCGGCGAAGGCGTGAAGTTCGAGGTGCCCACGCAGGTCGTGGCGGCACAGGACAAGAAGCTCGGCTGACATACGGCTGGCGTGCCTCTGCCGTGGCGGATCAGGGCAGGGGCACGAGCCGGACGACGGTGACGGTCAGGACGGACCGGGAGACGTAGTAGAGGACGATGGCCCCGGCGACGGTCGCCTCACGCCGGTCCCGTTCGCTCTTGACGGCGGAGGAGGCGTGTCCGTACGGCTCCTCGCCGAGGGTGCGGGCCATCTCGTCCCGGAAGGCCTCGCCGCCGCGCATCTTGGCCAGGGTGTCGTCGGCGGGCGGTGCGTAGGAGATGCGGAAGCTCAAGCGACGCTCCGCCTCTCGGCCTCGTCCCGCGCCAGCCGGTCCAGGATCTTCTCGGCCTCGGGATCGGGGACGGCCTCCAGCATCCAGTGCCGCATGACGGCCTGAATTTCGTGCACCCCCGCCTCGTTGATCGCGAGATCGAACTCCTCGCGTCTCTCGTCGGGCAGCGCGGCCCGGATGTCCGGGATGCTGTTGGGCACCTCGACCTCGGTACCGCCGACGAAGGTCTTCAGAGACTCACCCATGATCGCTCTCCTCGATCTCCTTGCCCTGGAGGGTCCGCCGCCACGGACGGCGTGACGGCATGGGCTCACCGTAGTGCGTACGAGGGGTATTTCGGCCGTTCCGGCCGGGACGGATCGGCCACGGATCAGGTGCGACGCGGCACTTCGGGCTCAGCTCCACCCGAGGTCCGCCCGAGCTTCGCCGCCACCCGGTCGCGCAGGAGCGCGTACTCCTCCTGGAGCCGCGGCAACTCACCGGGCGGCCGGACGACGACCTCACCGCCGACGACCCTCTCCTCGGGCCCGAACTGCTCCCGGGTCAGGTCGATTTCGACGCCCATGCCCAGCCGGTTCCACCAGTGGAAGTCGGTACGCACCCCGTCGACATGGACCTCACCCCGGACCAGCTCCCCGCCGAGCAGATCGTTGAGCACCATGGCGGTCACCCCGCACTGATCGCGCGCCGGATTGTCCGGAGTCCAGCGGTCGCGGTACTCCGGGGTGCAGGTCTCGGCGCTCCAACTGCCGCGCAGGGCCTGTTCGATGTCGGTGAGGAGGTGGATCGTCATGGTGGCCATCGTGGCAGGGGGCACTGACAACGCGGCCGCGCCGTGGCCGCCGAGAATTGCGTCGACAGACATCCCGGCCCCCGGCAGAGTGGTCGCCCGTGACGAGCAGCGAACTGTGGACCCGAGAGACCGCCGACCGCTACGACGCCGAGGAGGCCGAGAACTCCTCGCCCGCCGCCCTCGGACCGACCCTCGACTTCCTCGCCGAACTCGCCGGTGACGGGCGGGCCCTGGAGTTCGCCATCGGCACCGGCCGCGTGGGCGTGCCGCTGCGGCACCGCGGCGTACCGGTGACGGGCATCGAACTCTCCGAGCCGATGGCGGCGGTGCTCCGCCGCAAGGCCGACGAGGAGACGCTCCCGGTGGTGATCGGGGACATGGCCGCCACGGTCGTCCCCGGCGAGTTCACCCTGGTCTACCTCGTCTACAACACCATCGGGAACCTGCTCACCCAGGACGAACAGGTCGCCTGCTTCGAGAACGCGGCCCGCCATCTGGCCCCCGGCGGCCGGTTCGTCATCGAACTGACCGTACCGCCGCTGCGGTTCCTGCCGCCCGGCCAGGTCGCGGTGCCGTTCGACGTGTCCGAGCGGCACCTCGGCTTCGACACCTTCGACCTGGTCGAGCAGACCCTCGTCTCGCACCACTTCACCCGCGACGGCGACGACGGCCGCTACCGCCGAGGCACCTGCCGCCAGCGCTACGCCTGGCCGGCCGAGCTGGACCTGATGGCCCGCATCGCGGGGCTGGAGCTGGAGAGCCGGGTCGGGGACTGGGACGGGACGCCGTTCACGGACGACTCCGCCAAGCACATCTCGGTCTGGCGCAAGCCGGTGTCCTGAGGCAGAGAAGGCCGGGGGCGTTGACCGATCCAGCCTGGTGACCGACCTCAGGGCCACGTGCGCGCGTCCCCCGGACAAGGACCAGGTCGTGGACATCAGCGGCACCGGCTGAACGACAGCACGAACAAGCCCCCTGCCCGCGGACCGACCGCGAGCAGGGGGCTCGATGAGCCGGAGGAAGGGGGCTACTTCTTCTTGCCCTGGTTCTTCACGGCCTCGATGGCCGCCTTCGCCGCGTCCGGGTCGAGGTACGTGCCGCCCGGCTTCAGCGGCTTGAAGTCGGCGTCCAGCTCGTAGGAGAGCGGGATGCCGGTCGGGATGTTGAGACCCGAGATGTCCTCGTCCGAGATGCCGTCCAGGTGCTTCACCAGACCGCGGAGGCTGTTGCCGTGCGCGGCGACCAGGACCGTGCGGCCCGTGAGGAGGTCCGGGACGATGCTGTCGAACCAGTACGGGAGCATGCGGACGACGACGTCCTTCAGGCACTCCGTGTCCGGGCGCAGCTCCGGCGGGAGGTCCGCGTAGCGCGCGTCGTCGAACTGGCTGTACTCGTCGTCGCGGGCCAGCGGCGGCGGCGGGGTGTCGTACGAGCGGCGCCACAGCATGAACTGCTCCTCGCCGAACTCGGCGAGCGTCTGCGCCTTGTCCTTGCCCTGGAGCGCGCCGTAGTGGCGCTCGTTCAGACGCCAGGAGCGGCGGACCGGGATCCACAGGCGGTCGGCGGACTCCAGGGCCAGCTGCGCGGTGCGGATCGCGCGGCGCTGGAGCGAGGTGTGCAGGACGTCGGGGAGCAGACCGGCGTCCTTGAGCAGCTCACCGCCGCGGACTGCTTCCTTCTCGCCCTTTTCGGTGAGGTTGACGTCCACCCAACCGGTGAACAGGTTCTTCGCGTTCCATTCGCTCTCGCCGTGGCGGAGGAGGATCAGCTTGTACGGTGCGTCGGCCATGGGTCCGAGCGTAATCGAACCTCCGTTGCCTCCGCGCGCCCGCCCGGAACGCGGACAGGGGCGGGGACCCGGCCCGGCGGGGCGTGTCCGGCGAGCGGTCGATTGACGACAGGCGTCAATCCGGTGGCGGGCGGGGAGCCCGGCTTCGTAATGTCTCGACCGGGGCCGGGGGCATTACCCGAGGCCCCGTTCCGTACATCCGTCCCGTGGGGGGAATCCTTATGTCCGTCGCCGGTCTGCGCACAGCCGCCCGCGAGACCGTCTCGGGGATGCCCCGCGAGTTCTGGTGGCTGTGGACCAGCACCCTGGTCAACCGCCTCGGCGCGTTCGTCGCGACCTTCATGGCCCTCTACCTGACCCTGGACCGGGGCTACTCCGCCTCGTACGCCGGGCTCGTCGCCGCCCTCCACGGGCTCGGCGGGGTCATCTCCTCGCTCGGCGCGGGCGTGATGACGGACCGGCTCGGGCGGCGGCCCACCATGCTGATCGCCCAGGTCTCCACCGCGGTGTCGGTCGCGGTGCTCGGGTTCATGGTCCACCCCTTCGCCATCGCCGGCGTGGCGTTCTTCGTGGGCATGGCGAGCAACGCGTCCCGCCCCGCCGTCCAGGCGATGATGGCGGACATCGTGCCCCCGAAGGACCGCGTCCGGGCCTTCTCGCTCAACTACTGGGCCATCAACCTCGGCTTCGCGATCTCCTCGGCCGGGGCCGGTTTCGTCGCCGAGTACAGCTACCTCGCCGGGTTCATCGGCGAGGCCCTGATGACGCTCGTCTGCGCCGTCCTCGTCTTCCTGAAGGTGCCGGAGTCGCGGCCCGAGGAAGCGGTGGTGAAGAACGTCGGCGGCAAGCGGCCCAAGGACGAGGTGCGGCTGACCACCGTCCTGCGCGACGGGCGCTTCATGGGCGTGGTGGGGCTGTCGTTCCTGGTGTCGCTGATCTTCCAGCAGGGGTACGTGGGGCTGCCGGTGGCGATGGGCACGGACGGGTTGTCCAGCTCCGACTTCGGTACCGCCATCGCCGTCAACGGCGTGCTGATCGTGGTCCTCCAGATCCCCGTCACCCGCTTCATCCAGCACCGCGACCCGCGCCGGCTGCTGATCATCTCCTCGCTGCTCGCCGGGTACGGCTTCGGACTGACCGCCTTCGCCGGGTCGGTCGCGACGTACGCCCTCACCGTCTGCGTCTGGACGCTGGCCGAGATCGTGAACGCGCCCACCCAGACGGGGATCGTCGTGCAGCTCTCGCCCGCCCGGGGCCGTGGCCGCTATCAGGGCATGTACACGATGTCCTGGTCGGTGGCCGCGCTCGTCGCGCCGCTGATGTCCGGCTTCGTGATCGACCACTACGGCGCCGCCTGGCTCTGGGCCGCCTGCGCCGTGATCGGCACGGTGGCCGGGCTCGGCTACTGGCTGCTGATGCGGAACCTGCCGCGCGAGGAGCAGACCGGAGCGGACGTGCTGCCCGAGCCGGCACCCGTACCGGCGGAGGCCCGCCCGGACCAGGCCGAACCGGCGGCCGTACCCGCGGCGGCGGTCGAGGACGCGCCCGCGGCGACGGTGGAGCGGGCCCGCTGACCGGTCCCGGAACGCGGGACCGCACACACGCGCGCGGCGCCCGCCCGGACCCTGGTACCGGCGGTCGGCGGCCGTTACTTACAGGGAAGGGTACGGAGGGCGGTACGG
>NZ_JBHXJG010000057.1:0-32997 GCF_042723425.1 Streptomyces sp. NPDC058375
GTGGTTCACGTGGAAGCGTGAACCACCCGGCTCTCTGCCGAGAGGCGCCGGACGGTCAGAACAGCCGCAGCTTGTCGTCCTCGATGCCGCGCATCGCGTCGTAGTCCAGGACCAGACAGCCGATGCCCCGGTCCGTCGCCAGCACCCGGGCCTGCGGCTTGATCTCCTGCGCGGCGAAGACGCCCCGGACCGGCGCCAGGTGCGGGTCGCGGTTCAGCAGCTCCAGATAGCGCGTCAGCTGCTCCACGCCGTCGATGTCACCGCGCCGCTTCAGCTCCACGGCCACCGTCTGCCCGTCCGCGTCCCGGCACAGGATGTCCACCGGGCCGATCGCGGTGGGGTACTCACGGCGGATCAGGGTGTGGCCCTCGCCGAGGATCTCGATCCGGTCGGCCAGCAGCTCCTGGAGGTGCGCCTCCACGCCGTCCTTGATGAGCCCCGGGTCGACGCCCAGCTCGTACGACGAGTCGTGGAGGACTTCCTCCATCGTGATGATCAGTTTTTCGCCCGCCTTGTTCACCACGGTCCAGACGCCTTCCTCACCGTCGACGCCCTCCTTCAGGGTGCACGGCGGGGACATCCAGTTGAGCGGTTTGTACGCACGGTCGTCGGCGTGGATGGAGACGCTTCCGTCCGCCTTCACCAGGATCAGTCGGGGGGCGGAGGGCAGGTGGGCTGTGAGCCGGCCCGCGTAGTCCACGGAGCAACGGGCGATGACGAGACGCATGGTCGGCAACGCTACTCGACGACCGGGGCCCGACGCGATTTCCCCACCCGTCGCCTCCCGTCACTCGGGGCACGCCGCATCGCGGCGGAGCGGGCTTGCCCCTCTTTGCGCCCCTTCGTTATTGGCCGGTTGTGTTCCCAATCTCCTGGTGCGGCCCCGACTGCGCGCTTAACGTGGAAGCAGGAGGTCGCCGCCCGTGCACGCTGCGTCGTCGCCCCCCTTCCCTGCCCGTAAGGCCCCGGCCACTGCCCGGGGTCGCGAGAGGAGAACCCATGTCGCTCGACGTCTCACCGGCGCTGTTGGAACAGGCCGAGCGAGGCGAGGTCGACGAAGCCGACTTCGTCGACTGCGTCCGGACCTCCCTGCCCTTCGCATGGGAGATGATCAGCTCGTTGGTGGCCCAGCTGAAGGTCGACGGCGGAGAGTTCGCCGACAACCAGACGCCGCCGCCGAACGAGCAGGCTCGTGGTCAGCTGCTGCGCGCGCTCGCGAGTGATGCGATACGCGGCGCGCTGCAGCGGCACTTCGGAGTGCGTCTCGCATTCCAGAACTGCCACCGCGTCGCAGTGTTCCCGCTGGACGCCTCGGTCGACGACCGACTGGCCAAGTTCACCTCGGTGAGGGGCCAGTTGCTCAACCAGTCGCCCGAACTACGGGACTGCTGAACGCTTCTGCTGCCGTCCCGGGCCGCGGGAGGTGCAACTGGCTCCGGGGCGGCAGCTCCCGTACCACCGCACCACATGTCCCACGCGAGGTCCTCGTCCATGCACATGCACAGGTCAGGTGAGCAGCGGCAGCACGTCCGCGCCCAGGCGCCGCACGTTCTCCTCGGTCGCCGCGAGATCGCCCGACCCCTCCACCAGGAGGGCGAAGCGGGTGATCCCGGTCCGCTCGGCGGTGGCCGCGAGCCGGTCGGCGGCCAGTTGCGGCGTACCCACCGGGTGCAGCCCGCAGAGCAGTTCGGTGTACGCGACCGGATCCCGCATCACGCGGTGCCTGCCGTCGACCGTGACATGGGCGTCGAGCCCCTGGCGCAGCCAGCCGGGCATCGCCTTCACCAGCAGCTCCGTGGCGTCCCCGGCGCCGTCCGCGATCTGGGCCACCCCGGCGGACACATGTGCGGCACCCTCCACGACCTCCGGCGGATGGCCGGCCTCCCGGGCGGCCGTACGCCACAGGGCGACCATCTCCGCCTTCTCCGCGTCCCCGCAGTGCATACCCAGCAGCATCGGGAGCGCCCGCGCCGCCGCGAGCCGCACACTCTTCGGCGAGGTGCACGCCACGACGACCTCGGGCCCCGCCGCGCCCGCTCCCGGACCGCCCTGCCCCGCGTCCGCCGGGCCCTCCAGCAGCTCGTCCGCGCGCGGCACCACCGCCACCTCGCGGAAGCCGAACCGCTCGCCGCGCCCCGCGACCCGCGGCTCCCGCAGCCAGTCACGCACCAGGTCCAGCGCCTCGGGGAAGCCGTTCTCGTACGCGTCGAGACCGCCGCCGAACACCTCCAGGTCCACCCACGGACCGCCCCGGCCCACCCCGAGCGAGAAGCGTCCGCCGCTGGTCAGATGCAGCAGCGCGGCCTGCTCGGCGAGGGCGACCGGGTGGTGGTTGGGCAGCACGCTGACCGCCGTGCCCACCCGGATTCTGCGGGTGCGGCCCAGCAGCAGCGCGGCCAGCGTCGTCGCCGAGGGGCAGACCCCGTACGGCACGAAGTGGTGCTCGGCCAGCCAGACCGAGTCGAGCCCGCTCTCCTCCGCGGCCTCGGTGGACCGGACGGCCCGGTGCAGGGCCTCACCCGGCCCCTGTCCCGGGAACTGGGCTGCCAGAACGAACGTTCCGATGCGCATCGTCTCTTGCCTCCTTGCGGCCCGACGCGTTTCTCCCCCACCGGCAACAACGTCTGACACGTGCCAAAGGCACGGTCCGGCGGGAAGTTGTTGCGATTTTCCGCTAACTCACCCCACTGCCGGACCGCACCGGCGGGCTGATCGACGGCTGCCCCGAATGCCAGGCTCTAGGCTTGGGCGTACCGTGCCCGATCCGCCCCCGTGAGGTGTCCTGTGTCCCCGCGCCGTAACCGCCCCCGTGGCGGCGAGAGTCCCGACGAACGTCCCGGTCCGGCGCCCGGCAGGTACGGCGGGGGAGGGGCCACTGAGAGCTGGCAGGGCGAGGAGTGGTCGGTGCGCCCGGTCAGCGGCGCGAGTGCCCGGGGCAAGCGGTACCGCTGCCCCGGCTGCGACCAGGAGATCCCTTCCGGGGTTCCGCACCTGGTGACCTGGCCCGAGTTCGTTGGCATCGACGACCGCAGGCACTGGCACAAGGCCTGCTGGAACGCGAAGGACCGCCGCACCACTCGGGTGCAGCGGTCCCGTAACGCACCGCGCCACTGAGCGCGCTGCCCGCGCGCTCAGACGTCGCGCCGGTTCAGTATCGCGACCGCCCCGCCCAGGGCCAGGGCGGCCAGCCCCAGCATCAGCGGCAGCGGCTCCCAGCCGGACGGGCCGGATTCGGTGATCGTCGCGCCGTACAGCGCGCCGAGCTGGTTGGGGATCGAATACTCGATGAGGAAGCGCTGGAGCCCCCGCAGATCCTCGGCGAACATGAACGGCGCGAGGACCAGCGGCAGCAGCACCACGCCGATCATGATGGTGATCGCGCCCGCCGAGTGCCGCACGATCGCACCGATCCCCAGCGACACCAGGCCGAGGGCCGCGACGTACAGCCCGATCCCGACCGTGGCGCGCAGCCAATCGCCGGCCGACGCGGGGGCGCCGTCCAGGATCAGGGTCTGGGATCCCGCCACCACCGTGGCGGTCACCGTCGTGACGACGAAGGTCAGCGAGAAGAAGACGATGGCCTTCGCCGCGAGCACCCGCGCCCGGCTCGGGCACGCCGTCAGCGTCGTACGGATCATGCCGGTGCCGTACTCGGAGCCGATCGTCAGCACCCCGAGCGTGATCACGCAGATCGAGCCCAGCACCACCCCGAAGAAGCCGAGCGCCAGGGAGGGCTCGCCCGCGAGGTTGCCGTCGTTCGCCGCGACCAGCAGCGCGGTGCCGAGCCCGATCGTCAGCATCAGCACGACCATCACACCGAGCGTCCAGACCGTGGCGCGTACGGAGCGGATCTTGGTCCACTCCGAGGCGACCGCGTCACCGAGGGTGGCGGGCCGGATCGGGATCGGCGACTCGTAGAAGCTCAGCAGGTCCGCTCCCGGCGCCTGCTCGCGGTCCTGCGGGGTGGCCGGGGACGTCATCTCGGGTCCTTGCTGGTCTGTTCTCCGGCCGGAGCGGCGGAGGAGGGCTCTGCGGCGGCGAGGGAGGTCTCTGCGACGGCGGAGGGAGGCTCTGCGGCGGCGGAGGGCGCGGGGGCCGGGGTCGGGCGCGGCCACGGCGGCGGCGGGGCGTACCAGCCCTCCTGGGGCACTTCCACCGGCTCGGCGGGCTGCTCGGCGTGGCCGCCGATCGGATGGCCGTACGCGTCCAGGGGCGGCGGCTCCACGAGGCCCGCCTTGGCGTCGTCCGTCGAGCGGTAGTCCACCAGGCCCTGCGTGAGGCGCATGTACGCCTCCTCCAGGGACGCCTGGTGCGGGGACAGCTCCCAAAGCCGTACGTCGCAGCCGTGGGCCAGGTCGCTGATCCTCGGCAGCGGCAGCCCGGTGACCCGCAGGGCCCCGCCCGGCTCCGACATGACCCGGCCGCCCGCCTCGATGAGCGTGGAGGTCAGCTTCTGCCGGTCCTCGGGGCCGTCCTCGGGTACCCGGACCCGCGCGAAGTCGGCGGAGTTGGCGGAGATGAAGTCGGTGACGCTCATGTCGGAGAGCAGCCGGCCGCGCCCGATCACGATCAGGTGGTCGGCGGTCAGCGCCATCTCGCTCATCAGGTGGGACGAGACGAAGACCGTGCGTCCCTCGGCGGCCAGCGACTTCATGAGGTTGCGGGCCCAGTGGATGCCCTCCGGGTCGAGACCGTTGACCGGCTCGTCGAACAGCAGGACCTGCGGGTCGCCGAGCAGCGCCGCCGCGATGCCGAGCCGCTGCCCCATGCCGAGCGAGAAGCCGCTGGTGCGCCGCTTGGCCACGTCCTGGAGGCCGACGACGCCGAGGACCTCGTCGACCCGGGCCGCCGGGATGCCGGCCAGCTGGGCCAGGGAGAGCAGGTGGTTGCGGGCGGTGCGGCCGCCGTGCACGCCCTTGGCGTCCAGCAGCGCGCCGACCTGGCGCGGGGCGTTCGGCAGGCTGCGGTAGGGGTGGCCGCCGATGGTGACGTGACCCGCGGTGGGGCGGTCCAGGCCGAGGACCATGCGCATGGTCGTGGACTTGCCCGACCCGTTGGGACCGAGGAAGCCGGTGACGGCCCCCGGCCGCACCTGGAAGGAAAGGTCGTCCACGGCCGTCTTCGCGCCGTAGCGCTTGGTCAGCCCGACTGCCTCGATCATGCTCCAGCCCCATCGACTCACTCTGTCGTTCGGGGCTCGGGCCACCCGGCCGCGCACCCCCGTAAGAGTTAGGAGGATAACCAGGCGCTGACGGTTCCGGCCAAGTTGCGCACGGCGTGCGAGCGGGCGGTTACGGGCTTTACGCGTCCCGCTTCTTCAGGACCAGGAAGCCGCCGAGCACCGCCGCCAGGACCCAGAGCACCATGATCCCGAGCCCTCCCCACGGGCCGTACGGAGCCGGGTCGGTGTTCATCGCGTCGGGGACGACCTGCATGATCTTCGACCCGGCCTGGTCGGGGAAGTACCGGGCGACGTCCTTGGCCCCCGGCACCGCCGCGAGGATCTGCGAGACCAGGAAGAAGAACGGCATCAGGACGCCGAGCGACAGCATGGAGCTGCGCAGCATCGCCGCCACGCCCATGGAGAAGATCGCGATCAGCCCCATGTAGAGCCCGCCGCCGACCACCGCGCGCAGGACGTTCTCCGCGCCGATGTCGGTGCCCCGGTCGCCGAGCATGGCCTGGCCGAGGAAGAACGAGACGAAGCTGGTGAGCAGCCCCACGACCAGGGCCAGCACCCCGGCCACCGTGATCTTGCTGAGGAGGAACGTCGCACGCTGGGGCACCGCCGCCAGCGAAGTGCGGATCATGCCGGAGCTGTACTCCGTGCCGACCACGAGCACCCCGAACACGACCATCGCGAGCTGACCGAGAACGGTCCCGGAGAAGCTGACGAAGGTCGGGTCGAAGGTGGCCTGCTCGGCCTTGGGGAGGTCGTCGAACGTGGCGTTCAGCAGGGCGCTCAGCGCCACGCCCATCACGACCGTGACGGCGAACGCGCAGAAGAGGGTCCAGGTGGTCGAGGAGACCGACCGGATCTTGGTCCATTCCGAGGTGAGAACCGCGGGTACCGATGCCATGGTCGTCACGCCCCCTTGCCGTCGGTGCCGTCAGCGCTGTCGGTGCCGGCGGGCTTCTTCCAGTTCTCGCCCCAGCCGGCTCCCACCGCCGGCGGTTCCGCCGCCGGATCCCGCTCCGAATGGGCGTGGTACTCCACCGAACCGGCGGTCATCTGCATGAACGCCTCCTCCAGCGAGGCCCGCTGGGGACTCAGCTCGTGCAGCACCACCTGGTGCCGGGCCGCCAGCTCGCCCAACTCCTCGGTGGTGGCGCCGTCGACCTCCAGGACGCCGCCCGCCGTCTCGACGGGGGTGAAGCCCCCCTCGTGCAGCACGTCGCGCAGCCGCTCCTGCTGCGGCGAGCGCAGCCGCGTGTAACTGCGGGAGTTCTCGTGGATGAAGTCCGTCATCGAGGTGTCGGCGAGCAGCTTGCCCTGGCCGATCACGATCAAATGGTCGGCGGTCAGCGCCATTTCGCTCATCAGGTGGGACGAGACGAAGATCGTCCGGCCCTCCGAGGCGAGCGCCTTCATCAGGTTGCGGATCCAGTGGATGCCCTCGGGGTCCAGTCCGTTGACCGGCTCGTCGAACATCAGGATCTCAGGATCGCCGAGCAGCGCGGACGCGATGCCGAGCCGCTGGCCCATGCCGAGGGAGAACCCCTTGGACTTCTTCTTCGCCACCGCGCTCAGCCCGACCATGTCGAGCACCTCGTCGACCCGGCTGCTCGGGATGCGGTTGCTCTGCGCCAGGCAGAGCAGGTTGTTGTACGCGCTGCGGCCGCCGTGCATCGCCTTGGCGTCGAGGAGGGCCCCGATGTACTTCAGCGGTTCCTGGAGTTCGCGGTAGTGCTTGCCGTCGATGCGCACCGTTCCGCTGGTCGCGTGGTCGAGATCGAGCATCATCCGCATCGTGGTGGACTTGCCCGCCCCGTTGGGGCCGAGAAAACCGGTCACGATGCCCGGCCTGACCTGAAACGACAGATGATCGACGGCGATCTTGCTGCCGAAACGTTTGGTGAGTCCTTCGAGCTCGATCATGCGCACACGCTAGAACGCCCGAGCGCCCGGCGCCACCACAAAGGCGGAACCGGGCGCACACGGGGGTACGGCGATGCTGCGGGGATCAGCGGCTCTGCTGGGCCGGGACACCGCGGGTGGCGGGCTCGTCCTCCACCGGGGTGCCGGCGGCGGCCACGGCCGCGCCGGTCAGCGTCGCCAGCATCTCGCGGACGTTCGTCAGCTGCGCGTTGATCGAGTCGCGGCGGTTGGTGAGCGCCGCCAGCTCGCGCTCCGATTCGCTGCGGATCCGGTCGGCCTTGGCGTTGGCGTCGGCGACGATGTCCTCGGCCTGACGCTGCGCGGTCTCCACCGTCTGGCGGGCCCGGCGCTCGGCGTCCGTGCGGAGCTTCTCGGCCTCCAGGCGGAGCTGCTCTGCGCGGTGCTCGATCTCGGCGAGACGCTTCTCGGCCTTGGCCTGGCGGGACGCGAGGTCGCGCTCCGACTGCTCGCGGCGCTTGGCGAGGTTGGTCTCGAAGTCGGCCGCGGCCTGGGCGGCCTTGGCGCGGGTCTCCTCGAAGAGGGCGTCGGCCTCCTCACGCTTCTGCTGGGCGTCCTTCTGGGCGTCGGAGCGCAGCGTGTTCGCCTCGCCCTGGGCCTTCTCGACGATGCGGACGCCCTCGTCCTCGGCCTTCGCCTTGCGCTCGGCGGCGAACGTCTCGGCGTCGTTGCGCACCTGCTGGGCCGCCGACTCGGCGAGTTCGCGGTGCTGCTCGGCCGCGCGACGGGCCTCCTCGCGCAGGTCCTTGGCCTCCTCCTCGGCGAGGCGGAGAATCTTCTCGACACGGGCGCCGAGACCGGCGTACGACGGCTCGGCGTCGTTTACCTGGGCCTGGGCGTTCTGCGTTTCGAGGTGCAGCTCCTCGATGCGCTTTTCCAGAGAGGTGATTCGGGCCAGGGCACTGTCACGGTCGGCGATGAGCTTGGCGATGCGGTCGTCCACCTGACCGCGGTCGTAGCCACGTCGCACGTGCTCGAAGCCGAAGGGGGAGGAAGGGTCACTCATGGGGTTCCTGTCGAATGAGACCGGTGAGGTGATAGAGGGAATCCTAGGGGCCATTGCGGCGTGTCAGCGTGAAGATGCCGGTTTGATCTGGAGAATGACACCCCTTTTGAGTGGCTGACCCCCGGAGTGCTTGCCACTGAGAGGGTTGAATGTCCATGACGAAGCGTGGCACGCGGCGGGTCGGCCATCGCTCGGAACGCCGCGGATCGGTCACCGCTCCGACGCCTTGCCCCCCGATCGCGTGCCCGCCGCCGCCGGAGCCTTGACGCCTCCCGCGGAACCGCCGGCCGGTTTCCCGCCCCCGGTCGGAGTCTCGAAAGATTCCAACGCTTCGAGCACGTCCTGGACACGGGAGATCTCCGCATTGATGTCCTCGCGCCTGCGCACCAGGACGTCCAGCTCACGCTTGCCCTCGTCGACCGTCGCCTTGGCCTCGGCCTCGGCGTCCGCGCGCAGCTTCTCCGCCTCGCGGATCAGTCCGGCCTTCTTCGTCTCGGCCTCCTTCAGCAGCGACTCGGCCCGTTTCACCGCGGCGATACGGACCTTGCTCGCCTCCGAACTGGCCTCCGCCATCAGCTCCTTGGCCTTCGCCTCGGCCTCGTCGCGCTGCTCGGTCGCCGCCTTCATCAGGTTGTCGACACGCTCCCCGGCGGTCTTCATCTGCTCGGACGTCTCCCGGCGGGCCCGCTCGTGCAGCTCCTCGATCTCGCTCTCCAGCCGGGCCCGCAGCTCCTCGGCCCGCTCCCGGATCTGCGTCGCGTCGCGCCGGGCGCCGACCAGCAGCTCGTCGGCGTCGGTCCGGGCGCGCTCCACCAGGGTGTTGCCCTCGACGGTCGCCTCCGAGGTGATCCGCTGGGCCTCCTTGCGGGCCGCGCCGACCATCGTGTCGGACTGCGTCTCGGCCTCGGTGGCCGTACGCAGCGCCTCTTCCCGCGCCTTGTTGATGAGCTGGTCCGCCTGCTCGGCCGCGTCCGCCCGGCGCTTGGCCGCCGCCTCGCGCGCCTCGTCCAGCACCCGGTCCGCCTCCTGGCGGGCCTCCGAGCGCAGCTCCTCGGCCGCCGACTCCGCCTCGCCGCGCAGCCGTTCGGCCTCCTCGCGGGTACGGGCCGCGTGCTCCTGCGCGGAGCCGAGCCGCTCGGCCGCCTCGACACGCAGCCGCTCGGACTCGGCGGTCGCCTCGGCCAGCATCCGGTCCGCCTTCTCGGTGGACTCGGTCCGGCGGCGGTTGGCCTCCGTGGTGGCCTCGACGACGAGCTGCTCAGAGGCCTGGGCCGCCTCGTTGCGGATGCGTTCGCTCTCGCTGGTCGACTCGCCGATCAGCAGGTCCGACTGGGCCGCCGCCTCGGAACGGATCCGGTTGGCGTCCTGCCGGGCCTCGGCACGGGCGCGCGAGGCGTCCTGCTCCGCCGACGCCAGGGCGTCGGACGCCTCGGTGCGCATCCGCTGGCTGTACTCGGCGGTGTCCGTGCGCAGCCGCTCCGACTCGGTGATCGCCTCGGAGACGGTCCGCTCGGCCAGCGCCTTCGCGGCCTCGGTCTCCTCGTGCGCCTCCCGCCGGAGCCGGCCCGCCTCCTCGTTCGCCTCCTGGCGCAGCCGGACCGCGTCCTCCGAGGCCCGCTCCCGCTCCGCGTGCGCGTCGGCGCGGACCCGGTCCGCCTCCTCCTGCGCCTCGGTACGGGTGCGCTCAGCGGAGTGCTCCGCGGCCGAGCGCAGCCCGGTGATCTCCTCCTCGGCCTGCTCGTGCAGACCCGCGACGGAGTCCCGTACCTGCTGGGCGGTCTGCTCGGCCGCCGAGACCAGCTCGGTCGCCCGGGCGTCCGCCTCCTCGACCAGCCGGTGCGCCTCGGCCTCCGCGTCCTCGACCCGCTTGCGGGCGGAGGCGAGCAGTTCCTCGCTCTGCTCGCGGGCCCGCTCACGCTCCTGCTCCGCCTCGGTCCGGGCGGCGCCGAGGATCTCCTCGGCCTCCCGGCGGCGGCGGGTCGCCTCCTCCTGGGCGGCGGCCAGCGCCTCGGCGGCCTCGGCCCCGACCCGCTCGGCGGCGGCCGCGGCCTCCGCGCGCACCCGGTCGGCGCTCTCCTGCGCCTCCGACTTGAGCCGCTCCGCCTCGGCGGCGGCCTCGCTCCGCAGCCGTACGGCGACGTTCTCGCCCTCGGCCCGGGACTGGGCGGCGTCGGCGGCGGCCTCGTCGCGCAGCCGCTCGGCCTCGGTCTCGGCCTGCTCGGTCAGCGCACGCAGCCGCTCGGCGGCCTCGGCGCGCTGCCGCTCCGCCTCCTCGTTCGTCTCACGGCGGATCCGCTCGGCCTCGGTACGGGCCTCGCCCAGCGCCTCCTCGGCGGCGGTGAGCTTCGACTGGGCCTCGGTGTGCAGCCGGGTCAGCTCGTCGGCGGCCTCGGCCTGCCGGGCGGCGACGCCGCGCTCGGTCTCCTCGCGCAGCTCGGCCGCGGCCCGCTCGGCCGCCTCCGTGACGGCCGTGGCCTGCTCCTCGGCCTCGGCCCGCAGCGTCTCGGCCTCGGCCCGGGTGCGCTCCAGCGTCTCCTCGGCCTGCTTGCGCAGGGTCGCGGCCCGCTCGGCGGCCTCGGCGCGGATCCGCTCGCTCTCGCCGTTCGCCTTGGTGCGCAGCTCGTCCGCGTCGGAGCGGGCCTTGGTCAGCAGCTCCTCGGCGGTCCGGGCGCCCTCCTCCAGCTGCTGGACCGCCTCGCGGCGGGCCTCGCCCCGGATCCGCTCGCCCTCGGCGACCGCCTCGGAGCGCAGCTGCTCGGCCTCGCCGCGCAGTCGGCGGGCCTCCTCCTGGAGCTCGACCGTCTTGGCCCGGTACTCCTTGGTGTCGTCCTTGGCCGCGCCCTTGAGCTCGTCGGCCTGCTCGGCGGCCTCGCCGCGCAGCCGGTCCGCCTCGGCCTCGGCCTCGCGGCGGATCCGCTCGGCCTCCTCGCTCGCCGCCTTCGTGGTCGACTTCGCGTCCTCGGAGGCCTTGGTGAGCACCTCCTCGGCGCTGCGAGCCGCCTTCGCCAGCTGGGCGGCGGCGTCCTCGGCGGCGACCGTACGGGCCTTCTCGCCCGCCTCGGCGACCAGCCGCTCCGCCTCGGCCCGGGCGTCCACGAGGGCCTGCTCGGCCTCCTCCTTCAGCGCCTCGGTGCTCTTGGTGGCCTCGCCGACCAGCCGGGCGATCTCCGACTTGGCCGTACGGGTGCGCTGCTCGTTCTGCGACTCGGCGGCGGCCAGCTGCTTGGCCGCGGCCTCCTTCGCCTCGGAGAGAACCTTCTCGGCCTCCAGGCGGGATTCGCGCAGCCGGGTCTCCGCCTCCGAGAGACGCTGCTCGGCGGTGCGGTTCAGCTCGGCGGTCTGCTGGCGGGCCTGGTCGGTCTCCGCAGTCGTGCTGGAACGCAGCTGCTCCGCGTGGCTGGTGGCCTCCTGCGCCTGGGCGGAGGCGGCCCCGAGCAGCCGCTCGGCGTCCTTGCGGGCGCGCAGCAGGATCGCTTCGGCTTCGGCCCGGGCGGTCTCGGTCTCCGAACCGGTCCGCCGACGGGTCTCCTCGGCCAGCCGGGCGGCCTCGTCACGGGCGGCGGCCAGCGCCTGCTCGGCCTCGGCGCGGGACTCCTCCAGCAGCCGGCGGGCCTGCGACTCGGTGCGGGCGCGCAGCTGTTCGGCCCAGGCGACGTTCTCGTTGACGTGCGACTCGACGGTCTGGCGGCGCTCGGCCAGCTCCTGGTCGAGCCGCTGCCTGCGCTGGACGGCCTCGGTGTGCAACTCGGCCTGGAGACGCGCCTGGTGCTCTGCGTGCTCCTGCAGGATCCGCTGGGTCTGGGCCCGGGCCTCGCGCAGCTCGCGCTCGGCGTCGCTGCGCATCTGCTCGGCCTGGACCTGCGCGTTCCGCAGCATCTGCTCGGCCTGGTAGCCGATGTCCGCGCTGTCGTACGCGGGACGGGTCGCGAGATTGCGCCGGGCCTCGTGCAGCTTGGCACGCAAGACCTCGACCTGGTAACCGAGGTCCTCGGCGTGCTGGACGGCCTTCTCCCGGTCGGTCTTCAGCCGGTCCATCTCGGCTTCGAACCGCGAGAGATGGTCGTCTTCAGCTCGGTGGCTCTCCTGGCGTTCGTAGCCCCGCACTGCGCGGTCCCATCCTTCCCCGAGCTCTCAACTTCTGCGAGCAGGGGAGACCCCAACCCTGGTCGTGACTCTGCACACGGGGGGCTCGCCGACGAGCGGTCCCCCGGGGAATGGTGACAGACAAACGACGAGGACGCGGTACGGCCCCGACCCGGCCCCGGCCCGGAACCGCCCACTCTACCGGGCCGGGTATGCGGAGGTCAGTGCTCCGCCCGGCTCGTGACCAGTTCGGTGAGGACGCCGTGGCAGTCCTTGGGGTGCAGGAACGTGATCCGCGACCCCATCGACCCCGTCCTGGGCTCGTCGTACAGCACCCGGACGCCCTTCTCGCCGATGGCCGCGGCGTCCCCGTCCACGTCCTCCGTGCCGAAGGCGATGTGGTGGACGCCTTCCCCGTTCTTCGCCAGCCACTTGCCCACGGCCGAGTCCTCCCGGGTGGGCTCCAGGAGCTGGAGGTAGGAGGCCCCGCCGTCCGAGGTCTCGTTGATCTTGAGCATGGCCTCCCGGACGCCCTGCTCCTCGTTGATCTCCGAGTGGAACACCTCGAACCCGTACGTGGCACGGTAGAACTCGACCGTCCTGTCCAGGTCGAAACAGGCGATTCCGATGTGATCGATGCGCGTCAACATGGATTCAGCATGGATCGGGTGCCGCGCTCCCGCCATGGTTACGCAACGTGCGCGCCGTCACACCGGTAGCCGGATGACGGGCGCGGTACCGCTCAGTACATTCAGGTAAACCCTCGTTCACATCCGATCCCAAGGGGCCGTGCCCATGCCAGCAACGACCGGTACCACCACCTCAGTGATCGTCGCGGGCGCCCGGACGCCCATGGGCCGTCTCCTCGGCTCCCTGAAGAGCTTCTCCGCCGCCGACCTCGGTGGCGTGGCGATCAAGGCGGCCCTGGACCGGGCCGGCATCGGCGGCGACCAGGTCCAGTACGTGATCATGGGCCAGGTGCTCACGGCCGGCGCGGGCCAGATCCCCGCCCGGCAGGCCGCGATCAAGGCCGGCATCCCGATGAACGTCCCCGCCCTCACCGTCAACAAGGTGTGTCTGTCCGGGCTCGACGCCATCGCGCTGGCCGACCAGCTCATCCGCGCCGGGGAGTTCGACGTGGTGGTCGCGGGCGGCCAGGAGTCCATGACCAACGCCCCGCACCTGCTGCCGAAGTCCCGCGAGGGCTACAAGTACGGCGCGATCGAGATGCTGGACTCGATGGCGTACGACGGTCTCACCGACGCCTACGAGAACATCCCCATGGGCGAGTCCACCGAGCAGCACAACGGCCGCCTCGGTCTGGACCGCGCCGCCCAGGACGAGATCGGCGCGCTGTCCCACCAGCGGGCCGCCGCCGCTCAGAAGAACGGCCTCTTCGAGGCGGAGATCACTCCGGTGGAGATCCCGCAGCGCAAGGGCGACCCGGTGCTCTTCTCGAAGGACGAGGGCATCCGCGCCGAGACGACCGTGGAGACTCTCGGCAAGCTGCGCCCCGCCTTCGCCAAGGACGGCACGATCACCGCCGGCACCTCCTCGCAGATCTCCGACGGCGCCGCCGCGGTCGTCGTGATGAGCAAGGCCAGGGCCGAGGAGCTGGGCCTCGACTGGATCGCCGAGATCGGCGCCCACGGCAACGTCGCGGGCCCCGACAACTCCCTTCAGTCGCAGCCCTCGGGCGCCATCAAGCACGCCCTGAAGAAGGACGGCCTGACCGTCGAGGACCTCGACCTGATCGAGATCAACGAGGCGTTCGCCGCCGTCGCCGTCCAGTCCATGAAGGACCTCGGCGTCACCTCGGACAAGGTCAACGTCAACGGCGGCGCGATCGCGCTCGGCCACCCCATCGGGATGTCCGGCGCCCGGGTCGTCCTGCACCTGGCCCTGGAGCTGAAGCGGCGCGGCGGCGGCACCGGCGTGGCCGCGCTGTGCGGCGGCGGCGGTCAGGGCGACGCGCTGATCATCCGCGTCCCGGGCAAGTAACACCGTACGTAGACGAGGCAAGGCGAACGGAGCGGTGAACGTGGACGTGGACGTCCCCACGCTGGTCGAGCAGGCACGAGCAGGCAGGCCGCGTGCGGTGGCCCGGCTGATCTCGCTGGTGGAGGGGGCGTCCCCGCAGCTCCGTGAGGTGATGGCGGCGCTGGCCCCGCTGGCGGGCCATGCGTACGTCGTCGGCCTCACGGGCTCGCCGGGCGTCGGCAAGTCGACCTCCACCTCGGCCCTGGTCTCGGCCTACCGCCGGGCGGGCAAGCGGGTCGGCGTCCTCGCCGTCGACCCGTCCTCGCCGTTCTCCGGCGGGGCGCTGCTGGGCGACCGGGTCCGGATGTCTGACCACGCTTCGGACCCGGGGGTCTACATCCGCTCGATGGCGACCCGGGGCCACCTGGGCGGCCTCGCCTGGTCCGCCCCGCAGGCCATCCGGGTGCTGGACGCGGCGGGCTGCGACGTGGTCCTCGTCGAGACGGTCGGCGTGGGCCAGTCCGAGGTGGAGATCGCCTCCCAGGCCGACACCTCCGTCGTGCTGCTCGCCCCGGGCATGGGCGACGGCATCCAGGCGGCGAAGGCCGGAATCCTGGAGATCGGCGACGTCTACGTGGTCAACAAGGCCGACCGCGACGGCGCCGACGCCACCGCCCGCGAGCTGAACCACATGCTGGGCTTGGGCGAGTCCCGGGGCCCCGGCGACTGGCGCCCTCCGATCGTGAAGACGGTCGCGGCCCGGGGCCAGGGCACGGACGAGGTGGTCGAGGCCCTGGAGAAGCACCGCGCCTGGATGGAGGAGCACGGCGTCCTGGCCGAGCGCCGCACCGCCCGCGCCGCCCACGAGGTTGAGACGATCGCGGTGACCGCCCTGCGCGAGAAGATCGCGGACCTGCGCGGCGACCGCCGCCTGCACGCCCTGGCGGAGCGCATCGTGGCGGGGAGCCTGGACCCGTACGCGGCGGCGGACGAGCTGGTGGCGGGGCTGACGGGAAGCGCCTGAGCACGTGAGGAAAGGCCCCCGGAGCGGCGAGTGTGCCGCTCCGGGGGCCTTCCTCGTGTACGGGGCCGGGTACGGGCTCCCGTCAGTCGTCGTCGCCGTCCCGGTCATCGCGGTCGTCGTTCCGGTCGTCGCCGTGGTCGTCACGGTCGTCGTTCCGGTCGTCCGCGCGGTCGTCCCGGTCGTCGTCACCGTCGTCGTCGCGGTCCACGGTGACCTTGCCGGTCTTCGCGTCCACGCGCAGTTCGTGCTGCTTGCCGTCCTTGCCGTCGATGTCGACGTCCCAGCGCAGGACGTTGCTCCGGCCGCCGTTGTCGTCATCGTCGTCGTCCAGGTCGATCGACGTGACGGTGCCCGGCGCGGTCTTCAGGGCCGCGGCGGCCGCCTCGTTCAGGGTGACGGCAAAGGAGCGGGGCGCGTGGTCGTCGCGGTCGTCGTTGTCGTCGTCGCGGGTCTTCAGGACCTTGCCGTTGCTGGCGTCCACCGTGACGTCGTGCCACTTCTTGTCGGAGCCGCGGACGTCCAGCTCCCAGACCGTACGGCCGTTGTGGTCGTCGTCGTCCCGGTCCAGCTCGGCCTGGGTGACCGTGCCCGGGACGCTCTTCAGCGCGGCGGCGACGGCCTGGTCGAGGGTGACCCGGGCGGTCTTCCCGGCGGCCGGGGCACGGTCGTCGTCGGAGGCGGTGCCGGAGCCGGAGCCGGTGCCGTTGTCGTCGGCGAGGCTCACGGCGCTCGCGCTCCTGGCCGGCGTACGGTCGCCGTCGCTGTCCGCGAAGGCCACGGTGGCGGCGGTGGTGCCGCCGATCAGAACGGCCGCGGTGATCGCTGCGATGGTGACGTTGCGCTTCATGAGGTTCCTCCCCGAGAGCTGCTGTGCTGTGCTGTGCTGGTTGACGGGGTCCACACTGCCGACCCGATGCTGAACGCAGCCTGAAGCCACCTGAAGCCTTCTTCAGGTGGAGTTTGCGAGGCTGTGCGCATGCGCCTGTTGATCGTGGAGGACGAGAAGCGTCTCGCGGTGTCCCTGGCCAGGGGACTCACCGCCGAGGGCTTCGCCGTGGATGTCGTGCACGACGGCCTGGAGGGGCTGCACCGGGCGAGCGAGGGCGGCTACGACCTGGTCATCCTCGACATCATGCTGCCCGGCATGAACGGCTACCGCGTCTGCTCGAACCTGCGCGCCGCCGGACACGAGGTGCCGATCCTCATGCTGACCGCCAAGGACGGCGAGTACGACGAGGCCGAGGGGCTGGACACCGGCGCCGACGACTACCTGACCAAGCCCTTCAGCTACGTCGTCCTCGTCGCCCGCGTCCGTGCCCTGCTGCGCCGCCGGGGAGCCGGGACCGCCGCGCCCGTGCTGACCGTCGGCCCCCTGCGCATCGACACCGCCGCCCGCCGCGTGATCCGCGACGAGGACGAAGTCACCCTCACCGCGAAGGAGTTCGCCGTGCTGGAGCAACTCGCCCTGCGCGCCGGGCAGGTGGTCAGCAAGGCGGAGATCCTGGAGCACGTCTGGGACTTCGCCTACGACGGTGACCCGAACATCGTCGAGGTCTACATCTCCACCCTGCGCCGCAAGTTGGGCGCCGCCGCCATCCGTACCGTACGCGGCGCCGGCTACCGGCTGGAGGCGAAGTGAGGTCCGTCCGGGCCAGGGCCGCCCTCGGGGCCACCCTGGTCGTCGCCGTCGCCCTGATCGGGGCCGGCCTCGCCGTGCTCCTGGTCCTGCGGGCCAACCTGATCGACCAGGCCGACCTCCAGGCCGAGGTGGCGGCCCGCGAGGTCGCTGGGGAGCTGGCCACGGGCACCCCGTACGGCGAGGTGGAACTGGACGACGAGGAGGACCACCCCGTCCAGGTGATCGACGAGGAGGACCGGGTCGTCCTCGTCTCCAACGACCTGCGGGCCGTCACCGGCACCGGCACGACGGGCGTCACCCCGGCGCCCTCGGCCTCGGCGGGGGCCACCCCGTCGCCCGGCGACGCTGACGACGACGGGGACGACGGGGGCGATGACGGGGGCGACGACAGCAGCCGCCCGGGCCGGGGCGAGGTCTCCAACGACGACCCGGAGTTCTCCGACGGCACCGCCACCGTCGACCGCACCACCGCCGACTACCGCTTCGCCGCCGTCGAGGCGACCACCCCCGACGGGGTCACCCTCACCGTGTACGCCGGCGCACCCCTCGCCGCCGAGCAGGAGGCGGTGAACACCGTGCGCGGGGCCATGCTGACCGGGCTGCCGGTGCTGCTGGTCGTCGTCGCCGGGGTGACCTGGCTGGTGACCCGCCGGGCGCTGCGCCCGGTCGAGGGCATCCGCCGCGAGATGGCGGCCATCACCGCGTCCGAGGACCTGGCCCGCCGGGTGCCGGAGCCCGATTCACGGGACGAGATCGCCGCCCTGGCCCGGACGACGAACGAGACGCTCACCGTCCTGGAGGCGTCCGTGGAGCGGCAGCGGCGGTTCGTCGCGGACGCCTCGCACGAGCTGCGTTCCCCGATCGCCTCGCTGCGCACCCAGCTGGAGGTGGCCGAGGCCCACCCGGAGCTGCTGGACCTCCCGGGCGCGGTCGCCGACACCGTACGGCTCCAGGTGCTGGCGGCGGACCTGCTGCTGCTGGCCCGGCTGGACGCGGGGGAGAAGCCCGGCGGCGGGACGGTGGAGCTGGGCGCGCTGGTCAGGGAGGAGGTGTCGCAGCGGACCGGGGACCGGATCGCGGTGGCGGTGGAGGTCCCGGACGGCGGGGCGTACGAGGTGAACGGGTCGCGGGGGCAGCTGTCCCGGGTGATCGGCAATCTGCTGGACAACGCCCAGCGGCACGCCGACGGACGCGTCGCCGTGTCGGTGGCGGCCGACGGGCACGGCGTGCGGGTGGAGGTGCGGGACGACGGGGACGGCGTACCCGAGGACGAGCGGGAGCGGATCTTCGAACGGTTCGTCCGGCTCGACGACGCCCGCAGCCGGGACGACGGCGGCGCCGGGCTGGGGCTCGCCATCGCCCGGGACGTCGCCGCGCGCCACGGCGGAACGCTGACGGTGCATCGCGCGGACGAGGGCGGCGCGGCCTTCCGGCTGTGGCTGCCGCGCCCGGCCTGACGGGCGCGAAGGCCCCGGCGGACCTGCCGCGCCTCGCTGTTACAGCTTGCCGCGCTTGCCCCGCAGGTGTTCCGCGATCGGGGTCAGCGCCGCGTGCAGATCGGCGAGCGCCTCGGGGGAGAGCAGGTCCATGAAGTGCTGCCGCACCGAGTCGACGTGGTGCGGGGCGACCTTGCGCATGGTCTCCGCGCCGTGCTCGGTGAGGACCGCGAACAGTCCGCGCCGGTCCGACTCGCAGTGCGTACGCCGGACGAGACCCGCGGTCTCCATGCGGGTGATCTGGTGCGAAAGCCGGCTCTTGGACTGGAGCGTGGCGGCGGCGAGGTCGCTCATCCGCATCCGCTGGTCGTCCGACTCGGAGAGGTTGACCAGGATCTCGTAGTCGTTCATGGTCAGGCCGAACGGCTGGAGGTCCTTCTCCAGCTGGTGCATCAGCAGCCTGCTGACGTCCAGGTGGGTGCGCCAGGCGCACTGCTCCGTGTCGCTCAGCCAGCGGGTGGCCGTCTCGGTCTCCATATATGGATTCTACCTAAGAAGTTGAAAGCCGGACGAAATGGGGGAGTGTGACGACCGGCACCCCCGGCCCGCCGGAGTGCCGACAGCCCGGTCGGCAAGCACCGACGGCTGGGCGCAGACGTTCGACGTCACACTCCGCAGACTACCGCTCACAAGCCGAAACGACGCTGGAGGTCCCCCAGCTGGCCGGGCATGCGCGGGGCGGATCCGTGTTGCCCCCCACCGCCAGGGCCGCCCGGAACACCCGGCTCGTTCGGTACGAAGCCCGTCGCCTGCTCCGCCAACAGCGCCTCGGACGACTGCATCAGCACCGTGCCCGCCCCGACGAACTCGAACTGGTGCTCCTCGCCCGACGTCCCGCCGATCCCCGTCAGTGACCGGATCCCGCCCACCACGCCCGTCATGTACCCGTGGTCGTAGTGGTGGCAGGGGGAGGGGCAGTCGGCCCACCCCACCAGCGCCTGCGGATCCACCCGCAGCGGCGGCTCCATGAAGACCACCGGACCGTTGGACGCGGCCACGAACTTCCCCGTGCCGATCAGCGTCACGAACCCCGGCACGATCGACTGCTTCAGCGCCATCGTCGGCTGGTACGCCAGCAGGTTCCCGGACCGGATGGTCAGGTTCCCGTCCTCCAGGTCGAAGGAGTTCACATCGAACGCCCGGTCCGCCAGCAGCATCTTCCCGCTGCCCTCGGCCACCACCCAGTCGCTCGCGTGCAGCGGCGAATGGAAGCTGGAACGCACCAGCCGCTCGAACCGCCCGTGCCCGATGCCGTCGAAGTTGATCTGCCCGTAGTAGGCGATCATCTTGCCCTTCTGCAGGAACCACCGGCTCCCCTTGAGCTCCACGCAGAAGGTGTAGGAGTTGACGTTGTCGTCCGACGGCAGCGTCATCGGATCGAAGATCACAGGGGTGCTCACGACTTCTCCTCGACCACGGGCGTGCTCACGACTTCTCCTCGACCACGGGCGTGCTCACGACTTCTCCTCGATCACGGGCGTGCTCACAGCTTCTCCTCGGATGCCTGGACGTACACCGCGCCGCTCCCGCTCAGCTCCAGCTGGAACGCCTCGCCGGAGCCCCGCCCCACCATGTCCCGCCAGCCGACGGCCGTGGACAGCTTGTTCCGTACGTCCCCGTGGTGGGCGACGTACGCCTGCGGGTCCACATGGACGTCCCGGCCCGGCGTGATCGGCAGCTCGATCACCCCGCCGTGCGCCATCACCGCGACCGCGCCGTGCCCCTTGAGGGTGGTGGTGAACAGGCCCTGACCGGTCACCTGGCCGCGCACCATGCCCATCACCCCGCCCTGCGAGCCCATGAACATCGTGCCCTGCTGGAGCGTCCCGTCGAACGCGAGCAGCCGGTCGGCCTCCACGTACAGGGTGTCGCCGGACAGGTTGATCACCTGGATGTGGTGGCCGCCGTGGCCGAACATCACCGTGCCCGACCCCTCGACCGTCATCAGCGGGGTCGCCTCGCCCGCCACCCGCCGGCCGATCATCGAGGCGACGCCGCCCTGGCCGCCCTGGATGTTCGGGGTGAAGGACACCTCGCCCCGGTACGCCAGCATCGCGCCGCGCTGGCTGAACAGCTGCTGGCCCGGGGCGAGCGTGGCCTCGACCATCTTGGAGTTGATCTCGCGGAACGGCATCAGACATCGCCCCCGACGGTGTTGCGCTCGCTGGGCTGGACGTAGACCAGGCCGTCGCCCTCGAATCGGATCTGGAACGCCTCGCCGGAGCCCTCGCCCATCAGCGTCCGGAAGTTCACCCCCGCCTGGAAGCTCTGCTGGAGCCGGCCCTGATGGGCGATGTACGCGCCGGGGTCGACCATCAGCGGATACTGCGGCGACACCCGCAGCAGCACCGCCGCCCCGTCCGACATGATCGCCACCTGCCCGGTGCCCTCCACCGTGGTGGTGAACAGGCCGTTGCCGCTCGCCCCGCCGCGCAGCCCGGTGAACGTCGTGCCCGTGCGCAGCCCGGAATCGGTGGCCAGCAGATTGCTCGCCTCCACGTACAGGGTGTCGCCGTGCAGGGAGACCAGGTTGATCTCGCTCGCCCGGTCGGCGAAGTAGCAGGTGCCCTGCCCGGACACCTCCATCACGGTCATCTGCTCGCCGGTCAGCCGACGGGTCACCATGCCGCGCAGCCCCTCACCGCCGCCGGACATCTTCTTGAAGGTCATCCGGCCGTCGTACGCGACCATCGAGCCGTTCTTCGCCTTGACGGCGTCGCCGGTCAGATCGACGGCGAGCGTCTTGCTGCCTTGGAGTCGGAACATCGCCACGCCACGACGGTAGCCCTCCGCCCGCCGCCCGGGCCAGATCCCGCGGAACCGTTACGCCCCCGATGCTCCCCTGATGCGCGCCCTGCCCGGCCCTGATATGCGGCGATACGCGCGCCCGCGCTCCGGGTGGCCCCCGGCACCGGGGGCGTACCGGCGCGATGCCACAATGGGGGCGGCTTGTGCCTGGCTTCACAAGCCCTGCCGACCCTCCCACCGAAGGTGCCCCTGTGGACATCAAGACCGCTTCCGCCCTGCACCGGCTGCGCCTCATCTCGATTCCCGAGGCGCTGTCCTTCCCCGCCCTGATCCTCTTCGGCTCGGTCCTCAGCCGGGTCTCGGACATCGACTTCCTGATGATGCCGCTCGGCCTCATCCACGGCATCCTCTTCGTGATCTACGCCGTGTTCCTGCTCGACGTCTGGGTGAAGGCGAAGTGGCCGCTGGGGCGCGTCGCCCTCTTCTTCGTCCTGTCCCTGATCCCCTTCGGCGGACTCTACGGTGACAAGCGGCTCAAGCAATACGAGGCCGACGGCGTCATCGCCGCCCGCGCCCGCCGCGAGGGAACGGTCAGCGCATGATCGTCGCGTTCTCGGTCTCCCCGCTCGGTGTCGGTGAGGACGTCGGGGAGTACGTCGCCGACGCCGTACGGGTCGTGCGTGAATCCGGGCTCCCCAACCGCACCGACGCGATGTTCACCTCCGTCGAGGGGGAGTGGGACGAGGTCATGGACGTCGTCAAGCGCGCCGTGGCCGCCGTCGAGGCCCGCGCCGGCCGGGTCTCCCTGGTGCTGAAGGCCGACATCCGGCCCGGCGTCACCGACGGTCTGACCTCCAAGGTCGAGACCGTGGAGCGGCATCTCGCCTCCTGACGCCCCGTCCGCGCGGGGACGTCCCCGCCTGCACCCGCGTTCACCCGAAGAGCCCCCGGCGCCACACGGCCGGGGGCTTTTCCGGCTCCGGATCGAAAACCGCTCACTCGGACCTGCCAAGTCGACACGCCGTTAGCCGTCCCCTTCTGTGGGGATATCAACCCGTTCGACAGTGGGAGGCACGGTGCGGTCGGAGGGCTACGACTACGACACCTACAGCCGGCTCGCGGGTCCGCTCACGGAGCCGGATCCGACGGGGTACCGGGTGCGGTACAAGAGCCTGCTCTCGACGGAGAAGCACCGAATAAGGGCCGTCCTGCTGATGACGCTGGCCCCGGTGCTCACCGGCATCCTGCTGCTGTACCTGGTCTGGCCCACGCACTGGACCGACCGCGAGAACGGGGAGCGCTGGCTCGTCGTCGCCGACACCGTGATGCTGGTGTCGATCGCCCTGATCGAGCTGTTCATGCTGGTCAACGTGGTCTCCATCGCGCACGCCACGCTCGTCGCGCGGGATCCCGTCCCGGTGACGCCCGAACCCGGCACCCGGGTCGCGTTCCTGACCACGTACGTCCCCGGCAAGGAACCGCTCTCCATGGTCCGGGCCACCCTCAAGGGCGCCGTACGCCTGACCCACTCCGGCCCGATGGACGTCTGGCTGCTCGACGAGGGCGACGACCCCGGGGCCCGGATGCTCTGCGCGGAGCTGGGCGTCCACCACTTCACCCGCCGCGGGGTTCCCGAGTGGAATCGCGACAAGGGCGTCCACAAGGCGAAGACGAAGCACGGCAACTACAACGCCTGGATCGCCCTGCACGGCGGCGACTACGACTTCTTCGCCTCCGTCGACACCGACCATGTGCCGATGCCCAACTTCCTGGAACGGATGATGGGCTACTTCCGCGACCCGGACGTCGCCTTCGTCGTCGGACCGCAGGTCTACGGGAACTACGACTCGGCCGTCACCAAGGCCGCCGAGTCGCAGCAGTTCCTCTTCCACGCCCTGATCCAGCGCGCGGGCAACCGCTACGGCGCTCCGATGTTCGTCGGCACCAACAACGTCGTGCGCATCGCCGCGCTGCGGCAGGTCGGCGGGCTGTACGACTCGATCACCGAGGACATGGCCACCGGCTTCGAGATCCACCGCCGCCGCAACCCGCGTACCGGGCACTACTGGCGTTCCGTCTACACCCCCGACGTGCTCGCCGTGGGCGAGGGCCCCGCCTCCTGGACGGACTTCTTCACCCAGCAGCTGCGCTGGTCGAGGGGCACGTACGAGACGCTGTTCAAGCAGTACGGCAAGGCGCTGTTCCGGGTGCCTCCCGGCCGCCTCCTCAGCTACACGCTGATGCTCGTCTACTACCCGATGACCGCCGTGAACTGGCTGCTCGGCATCCTCAGCTGTGTGCTGTTCCTCTGGTTCGGGGCGTCCGGCACCCAGGTCGCCGCCTCCATCTGGCTGATGCTCTACAGCGACGCCGCCGCCCTCCAGATCGGGCTCTACCTCTGGAACCGCCGGCACAACGTCTCGCCGCACGAACCCGAGGGCTCCGGCGGCCTCGCCGGCATGGCCATGTCCGCGCTCTCCGCGCCGATCTACCTCAAGTCGCTCGGCTCGGCCGTGCTGCGCACCGACGGCCGGTTCGTCGTCACGCCCAAGGGCGGCCAGGCATCCCCGGACCGGCTGCTCACCTTCCGTGTCCATCTCTCCTGGGCGGCCCTCCTGCTCTCCTCGCTCGCCGCGTCCGTCTACCTCGACCACACTCATGTCGCGATGCGGACCTGGGCGACGCTCGGCCTCGCGATATCCCTCTCCCCGGTCGCCGTGTGGGCCTGGACCGTCCGGCAGGACAAGCGCGCCGAGGCCGCGCGTGCCGTCCCCGTCCCGGCGCCCCCGCCGCCCGAGCCGGCGTACGTCACCACGGCCCCCGCCCCGCCGGCCACCACCACGGCGAGCGCCGGCACCACCGCCACCACCACCGCAGGAGGGAACTGACCCATGGCCTACCGGCCCTCGAAGAAGATGAGGAAGACGCTCCTGGGCGGCGGCGCGGTGGTGCTGCTCGCCGGGCTGAACGCTCCCGCGGCCCTGTCCTTCGCCGAGGACAGGTACCACGCGTACAAGATCGACCAGCCGGCGTACAAGGCGGAGTACGGCTCCTGGGAGCGCGTGAACATCCCGAAGGAGTACCGCACCAACGCGATCCACGCGGCCCTTCTGCACACCGGGAAGGTGCTGATCGTCGCGGGCTCCGGCAACGACGAGAAGAACTTCGACGAGGGCACCTTCGACACCGTGCTGTGGGATCCGGCCGAGAACACCTTCCAGAAGATCCCCACCCCCGAGGACTTCTTCTGCGGCGGCCACGCCCAGCTCCCCGACGGCCGCCTCCTGATCGCCGGCGGCACCGCCCGCTACGAGGTGCTCGACGACAAGGTGGAGCGGGCCGGCGGCGGGATGCGGGTCAAGAACGAGAACCCGGACAAGCCGCTGAAGCTGAAGAAGGGCACGGTCTTCCGCTCGCCCTCCGGCGTCGAGTACGAGGCCAAGTTCGATGTCACCGTGCCCAAGGCCAAGCGCGAGTTCGAGGTGGACTACTTCGAGAGCGGCCAGATGAAGCCGTGGAAGACGAAGGTGACCGCCGCCGAACAGCGGGTCTTCGTCGAGGCGGTGGACGACGGCCCGGACGCGGTGGCCACGGACGCGGCCCAGTACGAGATCGTCGGCCTGAAGGGCAAGGAGGCCAAGAACTCCTACGGCCTCGCCGAGAAGATCACCATGGACAAGCAGGACTTCCAGGGGATCCGGGCCGCCTACGAGTTCGACCCGACGGCGGAGAAGTACATCAGGGTCGACCCCATGAAGGAGGCCCGCTGGTACCCGACGCTCGTCGGCCTGGAGGACGGCCGGGTGCTCTCCGTCTCCGGTCTCGACGACGTCGGCGCGATCCTGCCGGGCGACAACGAGATCTACGACCCGAAGACCAAGAAGTGGGGCAAGGGCCCCTTCCACTACTTCCCGACCTACCCGGCGCTCTTCCTCACCAAGGGCGGCAAGCTCTTCTACCCGGGCGCCAACGCCGGTTACGGCCCGGCGGACAAGGGGCGCGAGCCCGGGATCTGGGACCTGGAGAAGAACACCTTCACCAAGGTGCCCGGCCTCACCGACACCGACCAGCTGGAGACGGCGGCCTCGCTGATGCTGCCGCCCGTGCAGGACCAGAAGGTGATGGTGCTGGGCGGCGGCGGGGTCGGCGAGTCCAAGAAGTCCACGGCCCGCACGGCGGTCATCGACCTGAAGCAGGACAGCCCGGCCTTCGAGGCGGGCCCCGACCTGCCGCAGGGCACGCGCTACCTGAACAGCGTGATCATGCCCGACGACACCGTCTTCACCAGCGGGGGATCCGAGGACTACCGGGGCCGCGGGGCCAGCAACATCCTGAAGGCGCAGTCCTACGACCCGAAGACCAACACCTTCAAGGAGGCCGCCGAGCCGACCGTGGGCCGCAACTACCACTCCGAGGCGCTGCTGCTGCCCGACGGGCGGGTGGCGACCTTCGGCTCCGACTCGCTCTACGGCGACAAGGACAACACCAAGCTCGGCAAGTTCGAGCAGCGCATGGAGGTCTACACCCCGCCCGCCCTGCACCGCGGCAAGGACAAGCGCCCGGTGATCGGGAACGGCCCCGGGGACGCCGAGCGCGGCACGACGGTCGCGTACGAGAGCGCCGACGCGGACCGGATCGCCACCGCCCGGCTGATGCGGCCGAGCGCCGTCACCCACACCACCGACGTGGAGCAGCGCTCCATCGAGCTGGGCCTGGAGAAGGGCGACGGCAAGGTGAGCGTGACCGTGCCGGACGACCCCACGCTGGTGCCGCCCGGCTGGTACATGCTCTTCGTCACGGACACCGACGGCATCCCCTCCGAGGCGAAGTGGGTCAAGGTCGCCTGAGGGCGCTTCCCCCGTGCCTCAGGAGGCGGCGCGTCGGGCGAGGCCGAGCGCGTACTCCGGCCACCAGTCGCCGGCCGGCGGGCCGCCCCGGCAGGGGCCGTCCGACTCGCCGGGCCGCTTGATCCAGAGGTAGGCGTCGAGGCGGTCGTCGCCGGTGTCGGTGGTCGGGGGCGTGCCGAGCCCCCGGCCCGGCGGATTGCACCAGGCCTCGTCACGGCCCCCGGACAGGGGGCCGTTGCCGTTGCGGCTGGTGTCGATCACGAAGTGGGAGCCGCCCACGGCGTCGGAGAGCTGCCCCGCGTACGTTTTGACGCTGTCGTTCGACTGGAAGTTGGAGACGTTCAGCGAGAAGCCGTCGGCCCGGTCGACGCCCGCCTGCCGCAGCGGCTGCGCCATCTTGGCCGGCTCGTCGATCCAGTCCGGGTTGCCCGCGTCCAGGTAGACCTGGGTGTTCGGCCGGGCCTTGAGCGTGTCCACCGCCTCGGAGAGGAGCTGGTAGCGCTCGGCGTGGTGCTCGGGCGGGGTGCAGCCGTCCGTGATGTGGGGGAGGGCGTCGGGCTCCAGGATCACGGTCGCGGGCGCGTCCCCGATGGCGTCGGCGAACTCCCCGATCCAGGACCGGTAGGCGTCCGCGTCCTTCGCGCCGCCCGCGGAGTACAGCCCGCAGTCGCGGTGCGGGATGTTGTACGCCACGAGCAAGATGGTCTTCTTCGTCCGGGCGGCGGACCTCGCGGCGGCCCGGATCCCCGGGGCCGGGTCGTCCCACGCGGGCCAGTCGGCCACCGGCCGCCCGGAGATCCGCCGCAGGATCTTCGCCTCCGCGTCGCGCCCCTCCTTCTCCCAGGCGCGCACCTGGCGGGCCGCGTCGCTGTCCGGGTCGACCCAGTACGGGGAGGCCGCGCTCGGGGCGGGCTCTCCCCGGACGAGTTCGTCGCCCTCCTCGGCGGCCTGGGTGACACGCGGCTGGGGCGTCGAGCACCCCGCGGTGAGGACGGTCGCCAGGGCGAGGGCGGCCAGGACGTGGACGGTACGGGGGAGAGCGCGCGGGACGATGCTGCGGCCGGACATCCAGACCCCTCGGACGGCGGTGGCTCACGGACACGGGGAACACGGGGAACACGGGGAATGCGGGGAAAGGTTGGGAAACACGGGCAATCGTGGCATAACGGTTACGAGGAGTGGTGGCACGACACCGTCCGTGACCTGTACGGCCCTCCTCGGGCGCCGCGCCGCCTCAGTCGGTGGCGGCCAGCGCGATCCCCAGCGGGGTGCGCTCGTACAGCACCTGGTGCCCGTAACGCCGCGAGGTCAGCAGCCCGGCCCCGCGCAGCACGGACAGCTGGGCCGAGACGGACGACGGCGCGAGGCCCAGCAGGTGGGCCAGGGTGCTGGTGCCCGCCGGTTCGTCCAGGGCGCACAGCACGTCGGCCCGGACCCGGCCGAGCAGGCGGGCGAGCGCCTCGGGTGTCCGGTCGCCGCTGTGGGACCACAGCCCGCCGACGCCGCGCGCCGGATAAATCAGCGCCGGCTGCCACGGTTCCTCGTGACCGCCCACCACCTCCGGCCAGACGAACACGCTCGGCATCAGCACCAGGCCCTGCCCGCCCAGCACCCGCCGGTGGTCGCCCCGAGTTCCGGCCAGGGTGAGCGTCGAACCGTTCCAGCTCAGCCGCGGGCTCACCTCGCCCAGCAGCTGTTCCAGGCCGCTGTCCGCGAGTCGCCGGGAGTGGTAGGCGATGTCCGCTTCCAGCAGCGCCCTGAGCCGGGGCCAGTACGGCTCGATCAGGACCTGCCAGGCCCGCTCCAGCAGCTCGGCGAGCTCGCCCACGGACCGCGCCGGATCGGCCAGCAGTCGCCGCCCCGCCGCCGAGGCGGTCCCGCCGGGCCGGTCCGCCAGGGCCAGCGCCATGTCGGCCCGTGCCACCTCCGGATCGACCGCCCGGACGGCCGCGATCTCCTCCTCGAACGTCGCGAGCGGCCCGATGGGCGGAGGGCAGATGAAGTCCGGGTTGTGGCCGGCGTCCGGCATCAAGAGCCACAGAGGCTCCAGGTCCAGGGTCGCGGCCGCTTCCCGGATCCGGCGGAGCCACGGCAGGTGGTAGCCGTGGCGGTAGGGGCGGGAGAGGGTACGCACCGCCTCCTGGGTCTCGAACAGCGGTGACAGCGCGAACCGGCAGCGCAGCAGATCGCTCTCGCCGAAGTGCAACTGGAACGGCACGCTGGTGCCCCCTCCGGTAACCGGCCGCGAAGATTCGTCCCCAGCCGAAAGTCTAGGGCCCACGACCGTCCCGCCCCAGGCTCTCCTCATGTCCCAGGTGCCCTCCTCCACCCCGTCCGCCGGCTACGGCGCGGTGTTCGCCGTCGTCGAGTTCCGGGCCGTCTTCGCCGCCCATCTGCTCTCGCTGCTCGGCGTCATGGTCAGCGAACTCGCGCTCACCGTGCTCGTCTACGACCTCACCGGCTCCCCGCTGCTCAGCGCCCTGACGTTCGCACTGGGCCTGCTCCCGTACCTCGTCGGCGGCACCCTGTTCGCCGGGGTCGCCGACCGCTACCCGGCCCGCCGCGTCCTGGTGGTCTGCGATCTGCTCTGCGCGGCCTGCGTCGCCGTGATGCTGGTGCCCGCCACCCCGGTCGCCGGACTCCTCGCCCTGCGCTGCCTGATCGCCGCGATCGCCCCCGTCTTCACCGGGACGCGGATGGCGGCGCTCACCGACATCCTCGGCGACGGCGACCTCTACGTGCTGGGCCGTTCCCTCCTGCGGATCGTCTCGCAGAGCGCGATGCTCATCGGGTTCGGCGCCGGCGGGGTGCTGCTCACCGTGCTGTCCCCGCGCGGCGCGATCACCGTCACCGTGGTGACCTTCCTCTGCTCGGCCGCCCTGCTCCGCCTCGGCACCCGCGACCGCCCCGCCCGCACCGGCGGTGAGAGCGGCGGCACCCTGCTGAAGGAGTCGCTCTCCGGGGCCCGCCTGGTGCTGGGCGACCGCCGTATCCGGGCGCTGATGCTGCTGCTCTGGCTGCCCGCGATGTTCGTCGTGGCTCCGGAGGCGCTCGCCGCCCCGTACGCCGACGCGATCGGGGCCTCGCCCGCCGCCCTCGGCCTGCTGTTCTGCGCCATGGCCGTCGGGCACATCGGGGCCGAACTGTTCGTGGGTGCCGCGCTCAGCCCACGTAACCGCTCCCGGATCGTCCTTCCGGTCGCCGCCGTCGGCCTGCTCCCACTCCTCGTGTACGCGATCCGCCCCGGGCTGCCGCTCGCCCTGGCCGCCCTCGCGCTGGCCGGCGCGGGCGCCGCGTACGTCATCGGGCTCGACCAGTGGTTCGTCGACGCCGTGCCCCAGGAACTGCGCGGCCGGGCCATGACGCTGCTCACCGCCGGGCTGATGACCGTCCAGGGTCTCGGGATGGCGCTGGCGGGGCTCGCGGCCGAGTTCTTCCCCGTCCATCAAGTGGTCGCCGGATCCGGAATCATCGGTACCGTCTGCGCGCTCCTGCTCGTCGCCGAGGTCCGCAGGACGGCCCCCGGGCGGGTGTCCGATACCGAAGGACGAGACGGGGCTGACCGGCATGTGACCAGTCGGTAAGGTCGGTGCCGTGCCGAAGCCGCTCAGCCTTCCCTTCGATCCCATCGCCCGCGCCGACGAGCTCTGGCAGCAGCGCTGGGGGCCCGTGCCCTCGATGGGGGCGATCACCTCGATCATGCGGGCCCAGCAGATCCTGCTCGCCGAGGTCGACGCCGTCGTCAAGCCGTACGGGCTCACCTTCGCCCGGTACGAGGCGCTGGTGCTGCTCACCTTCTCCAAGGCCGGTGAGCTGCCGATGTCCAAGATCGGCGAGCGGCTGATGGTGCACCCCACCTCGGTCACCAACACCGTGGACCGGCTGGTGAAGTCCGGTCTCGTCGACAAGCGCCCCAACCCCAACGACGGGCGCGGCACCCTCGCCTCCATCACCGACAAGGGCCGCGACGTCGTCGAGGCGGCCACCCGGGACCTGGTCGCCGTCGACTTCGGTCTCGGGGTGTACGACTCCGAGGAGTGCGCCGAGATCTTCGCCATGCTGCGCCCGCTGCGGGTGGCGGCCAAGGACTTCGACGAGAAGTGAGCGCTCCCCGCTCCCCGGGGTAGGGGTCGCGCGAAGATCGCCCCGGTCGTCCCGTTACGCTCGATGCCATGAAACAGAACGTGCTCACCCGCTACCGGGTGATGGCCTACGTCACCGCCATCTGGCTGCTCGTCTTCACCGTGGCGATCATCGCGAAGTACGGCTTCGAGACCGGCGACACCATGCTGATCTCCCAGGTCCACGGCGTGCTGTTCATCGTCTACGTCGTCTTCGCCTTCGACCTCGGCTCCAAGGCGAAGTGGCCCTTCGGCAAGCTCCTGTGGGTGCTGGCCGCCGGCTGCATCCCCTTCGCCTCGTTCTTCGTCGAACCGAAGGTCAGCCGCGAGGCCCGCGCCCTGGTCACCGACCCGGTGCCGACCCCCGCCAAGGCCTGAGGCCCGGGCTTCCGGATCACCCGAACCGCCCCGCGCGCAAAGCGCCGGGCGGTTTGCCATCGACATTTACTAGGACGTCCTAGTAAATTCGAGGGTATGGACGCTGACGCGATCGAGGAAGGCCGCCTCCGCTGGCAGGCCCGTTACGACAAGGCCCGCAAGCGTGATGCGGACTTCACCACGCTCTCCGGGGATCCGGTCGAGCCCGCGTACGGGCCCCGCCCCGGTGACACGTACGAGGGATTCGAGCGGATCGGCTGGCCGGGGGAGTACCCCTTCACCCGCGGGCTGCACCCCACCGGCTACCGGGGCCGTACGTGGACGATCCGCCAGTTCGCCGGCTTCGGCAACGCCCGGCAGACCAACGAGCGCTACAAGATGATCCTCGCGGCGGGCGGCGGCGGCCTCAGCGTCGCCTTCGACATGCCGACGCTGATGGGCCGCGACTCCGACGACCCGCGCTCGCTCGGCGAGGTCGGCCACTGCGGGGTCGCCATCGACTCCGCCGCCGACATGGAGATCCTCTTCGGTGACATCCCGCTCGGCGACGTCACCACCTCCATGACGATCAGCGGCCCGGCCGTCCCCGTCTTCTGCATGTACCTGGTCGCCGCCGAGCGCCAGGGCGTCGATCCGGGCGTGCTCAACGGCACGCTCCAGACCGACATCTTCAAGGAGTACATCGCGCAGAAGGAGTGGCTCTTCCAGCCCGAGCCCCATCTGCGCCTCATCGGCGACCTGATGGAGCACTGCGCCGCCTCCATCCCCGCCTACAAGCCGCTCTCCGTCTCCGGCTACCACATCCGCGAGGCCGGAGCCACGGCCGCGCAGGAGCTGGCGTACACGCTGGCGGACGGCTTCGGTTACGTCGAGCTCGGCCTCTCGCGTGGCCTGGACGTCGACACCTTCGCCCCCGGCCTCTCCTTCTTCTTCGACGCGCACCTCGACTTCTTCGAGGAGATCGCCAAGTTCCGCGCCGCCCGCCGCATCTGGGCGCGCTGGATGAAGGAGACGTACGGCGCCAAGACCGACAAGGCCCAGTGGCTGCGCTTCCACACCCAGACCGCCGGGGTCTCGCTCACCGCGCAGCAGCCGTACAACAACGTCGTACGGACCGCCGTCGAGGCGCTCTCCGCCGTCCTCGGCGGCACGAACTCGCTGCACACCAACGCCCTCGACGAGACCCTCGCGCTCCCCTCCGAGCAGGCCGCCGAGATCGCGCTGCGCACCCAGCAGGTGCTGATGGAGGAGACCGGCGTGGCCAACGTGGCCGACCCGCTGGGCGGCTCCTGGTACGTCGAGCAGCTCACCGACCGGATCGAGGCCGAGGCCGAGAAGATCTTCGACCAGATCCGCGAGCGCGGCACCCGCGCCCACCCCGACGGGCAGCACCCCATCGGGCCGATGACCTCCGGCATCCTGCGCGGCATCGAGGACGGCTGGTTCACCGGCGAGATCGCCGAGTCCGCGTTCCAGTACCAGCGGGCCCTGGAGAAGGGCGACAAGCGGGTCGTCGGTGTCAACGTCCACCACGGCTCGGTCACCGGCGACCTGGAGATCCTCCGGGTCAGCCACGAGGTCGAGCGCGACCAGGTCAGCCAGCTCGCCGACCGCAAGGCCGCCCGCGACGACGCCAAGGTCACCGCCGCGCTGGACGCGATGCTCGCCGCCGCCCGTGACGGCTCGAACATGATCACGCCGATGCTCGACGCGGTACGGGCCGAGGCCACGCTCGGCGAGATCTGCGGGGTGCTGCGCGAGGAGTGGGGCGTCTACACGGAGCCGCCGGGCTTCTGAGAGCCGGGGTGAGGAGGGCCCCTCACCGCTCGGCGCGGCTCACGGGTCCTCCCGCCCCTGCCCGTCACCGCCCGGCGCGGCTCACGGGTCCTCCCGCCCCTGCCCGTCACCGCTCGGCGCGGCTCACGGGTCCTCCCCGGCCTCGCCGCCCCTGCCCGGCCCGCTACGGGCCCTCACCGGCCCCGCTCCCCGGCGGACCCTCCGGGCCGAACGTCAGCGTGAACAGCGCCCCGCCGCCCGGCACCGCCCCCGCCGTCAGCTCCGCCCCGTGCGCGCGGGCGATCTGCCGGGCCATCGCCAGGCCGAGGCCCGAGCCGGGCAGGGCGCGCGCCGCCTCGGCCCGGTAGAAGCGGTCGAAGACGTACGGGAGGTCGGCGGCCGGGATGCCCGGCCCGTGGTCCCGGACCGTCAGCTCAAGGCCGTCCTCGTAGGCGGTCAGGCCGACCTCCACCGGGGTACCCGGCGGGCTGAACTTGGCCGCGTTGTCCAGCAGGTTCGTCAGCAGCCGGGCCAGCCGCGCCGGAACCCCGGGCCGGACCGCCTCCGCCGCCCCCGCCCCCGCCTCCAGCAGGAAACGCGTCTGCGGCCAGTGCGTCCGGGCCGTCGCCACCGCGTGCTCCGCCACCTCCGCGATCCGCACCTCCTCCAGGAGCGGCAGCGGCTCCTCGTCCCGGGCCAGCTCGATCAGGTCGTTCACCAGCCCGGTCACCTCCCGGATCCCCCGGCCCAGCGCCCCCGACGCCCGCGCGCGCTGCGCGGGC